>CASEPS010000034.1 GCA_949289855.1 uncultured Erysipelotrichaceae bacterium | reverse complement strand
AAATATGTGCGTTATTACAAGGAAACGCCGAAAGGAAGGAAACATATGTGCAAGGTAATGGAAAAGATTCGCAGAGATGGATACAAAGATGGTGAGAAAACAGGATACAGAAAAGGTGAACGACAGGAACGCAAAAAGATCGCCAGAAGTCTTTACAACAGTGGAATGCCTATTCAGGAAATTATGATTCATACTCATGAATCTGAACAACAGATCCGTAAATGGGTGAAAGCATAAAGCAATCATGGCAGGGTATACGTGCCATTTTTTATTTTGATAGTGAATGTGAGGTCAAAATAGACAATTGAGGGGTTCCCATATATAATAAAAAAGCTTGTCAATTAAGCGGAAAAGTGAGGTTTCCATGGCAAATTTGTTTAAAAATCTGTTTGATGAAGATACAAGAAAGCTGAATAAGATCAGAAAGAAAATCCAGCCAGTACTGGAAATGGAAGAAAAATACAAGAATATGACCGATGAAGAGCTGAAGGCTGAGACACCACGTCTGAGAGAGAAGCTCGCTAACGGTGCTACGGAAGATGACATTCTTCCTGAAGCATTTGCGACTGCCCGTGAAGCATGCCGCAGAGTCATCGGTGAATTCCCATATGAAGTACAGCTGATGGGTGCTGCTGTTATGTGCGGTGGCGATATTGCGGAAATGAAGACAGGTGAAGGTAAGACCCTGACATCTGTTATGGCAGTTTATCTCAATGCTTTAAGTGGTAAAGGTGTACATGTTGTTACGGTTAACGAATACCTTTCTGCCCGTGACGCGGAGTGGATGGGACAGATTCATAAGTTCCTTGGTCTGACCGTTGGCCTGAACCTGCGTCAGCTCACCAAACCGCAGAAGCGTGCAGCCTATGCATGTGACATTACGTATACAACAAACTCTGAACTTGGTTTTGACTACCTGCGTGACAATATGGTCACCCGTGTGGAAGACAGGGTATTGAGAGGTCTTCACTATGCGCTCATCGATGAAGTTGACTCCATCCTCATCGATGAATCCAGAACTCCACTCATTATTTCTGGTGGTCAGAAACAGACCGCCAACCTCTATCTGCAGGCAGACCGCTTCGTGAAAAGGCTTGTGGCAGATGAGGACTATGAAGTGGATGCCAAGACAAAGAGTGTACAGATGACAGAACAGGGTATTGCCAAGGCGGAAAAGGTTTTCCGTGTTGAAAACCTGTATAACCTTGAACATACTGCGCTTCTTCACCATATCAACTCTGCCCTCAAGGCAAACTATGTCATGGCCCGTGATGTCGACTATGTTGTGGATGAACAGGATGATGAAATTGTCATCGTCGACCCTAATACGGGACGTCTGATGAAGGGAAGACAGTGGTCTGATGGTCTTCATCAGGCAGTGGAAGCCAAGGAAGGTATTTCTATCAAGCAGGAGACAACAACGCTTGCGACAATTACCTACCAGAACTTCTTCCGTCTCTATGACAAACTGTCCGGTATGACCGGTACAGCAAAGACAGAGGAAGAAGAGTTCCTGGAGATTTACAACATGTATGTCTTTGAAATTCCTACCAACAGACCGGTGGAAAGAGTTGACCTTCCGGATGCGGTCTTTGGTACAAAGAAGGCAAAGTTCAAGGCGCTTGTGGAAGAAGTCGAAAGAAGACATGCGACTGGTCAGCCGATTCTTGTCGGTACCATAGCGGTAGAAACATCAGAACTGATTTCCAAATATCTCGATGAACGCCATATTCACCATGAAGTGCTCAATGCCAAGAACCATGCCCGTGAAGCACAGATTATTGCCAAGGCTGGTCAGAAGGGTGCTGTAACCATTGCGACAAACATGGCAGGTCGTGGTACCGATATCAAACTTGGTGAAGGTGTAAGAGAACTAGGTGGTCTTTGTGTCCTCGGTTCTGAAAGACATGAATCAAGACGTATCGATAACCAGTTGAGAGGTCGTTCCGGCCGTCAGGGTGACCCGGGTATTTCCCAGTTCTATGTCTCTGTACAGGATGATCTCATGGTCCGTTTCGGTTCAGAGAGAATGGAAGGACTGTTCGCAAGTCTTGGCGATCAGGCAATTGAGTCCAAGACTGTTTCCAAGGCAATTTCTTCTGCCCAGAGAAGAGTAGAAGGTGTCAACTTCGATGCCCGCAAGCAGTTGCTGCAATATGATGATGTCATGCGTCAGCAGCGTGAAGTCATGTATGAACAGCGCAACTACATCCTCGAACATGATGATGTCCATACACTGATTGAAGACATGTTCAAGAGGGTGATCAATGATATTGTCACTTCCAGCATTCCATTTGATTCCAAGAACCAGGAACCAGATGCGGCAGGTGTGACAGAAAGTCTCAAGAAGATCGGCTTCAAGGAACTTGTCTATGCGGATGATATGAAGGAAATGGAAGCTGCGGAAATGAACCAGTACATTCTCAACAAGGCATGGACATATTATGAAAACAAGATTGAACCGGTAAAGGACAGAATCCAGCCGATTGAAAAAGAAGTATCCCTGCGTACAATTGACCGCGCATGGTCCAACCATATTGATACGATGGACAAGCTGAGAACGGGTATCGGACTGCGTTCCTATGCATCAAGCAATCCATTACAGGCGTATGTACAGGAAGGCTATGAACTGTTCGAAGGAATGATGCGGACGATTTCCCAGGAAATTGTCAGCTTCTGTATGAATGTGCGCGTTATTAATAACGCACAGCCTGCAGAAAACATTGAAACAACAGCGAAGGAGGCATAATGGAAATTTACGAAATGAAACAGGGCACTGCCCACAGCCAGGCCAAAATGGAGCAGCTTGGCTCCTCTCTTTGACCTCGCGTCTAAGGAGAAGCAGATTGAAGAAAACAATGCGCTGATGGAAGCGCCAGACTTCTGGAATGACCAGAAGCGTGCCCAGAAGATTATTAAGGAAACAAACAACCTGAAGAGTCTTGTTGAGGCATATCATGAAATTACGAGTGCTCTTTCTGATCTTGCTGAAAGCATCAGTGAGTTGTCCGAGTCATTTGATGAAGACATGAACGAACTTGTCCAGGAAGAATATGCAGAAACGATGAAGAAGTACAATGACTTCGAAATCCGCGTTCTGCTTTCCGGTCCATATGATGACCACAATGTCATCCTTGAAATCCATCCGGGTGCTGGTGGCACAGAAGCGATGGACTGGGCAGGCATGCTGTATAGAATGTATAGCCGCTATGGTGAAAGACATGGCTATAAACTGACTGTCATGGATTATGAAGAAGGTGAAGAAGCCGGTGTCAAGTCGGTCACCCTCAAAGTAGAAGGCAATATGGCATATGGCTATCTCAAAGGAGAAGCTGGTGTACACAGACTGGTGCGTATTTCCCCATTTGACTCCAATGCAAGGCGCCATACAAGTTTTGCGTCTGTGGACATCATGCCGGAATTTGAAGATGACCTCGAAATTGAAATCGATCCAAATGATCTGGAAGTCATCACGATGCGCTCTTCCGGTGCCGGTGGTCAGCACATCAACAAAACGGACTCCGCTGTCCGTATGACACATAAGCCTACCGGTATTACCGTATTCTGTCAGACGCAGCGTTCCCAGTTACAGAACCGTGAAGCCTGCATCAATATGCTCAAGAGTAAATTGCTGCAGCTGAAGATTCAGGAACAGGCAAAGCGTGCTGCTGAAGTCAGAGGTGAAGTCAAGGCAAATGAGTGGGGTTCCCAGATCCGCTCCTATGTCTTTGCGCCATACACCATGGTCAAGGATCTGCGTACCGGTTTTGAAGTCGGTAACATCCAGTCGGTTATGGATGGTGATCTCGATGGATTCATCGACAGCTATCTGCGCAGCCAGATCACAAGTGACAATGCGTAAGGAACTGACATATACAATCACAACAAAAGACGACGGCCTTATGGTAAAGGCCGTTTTGTCTAAGCAGCTTCACCTTTCCAGACGTGAAATCTCCCGCCTCAAATTCAGCAATGGCTTACTCTTGAACAATGCGTCATGCCGGGTGACAGAAATCGTCCATACTGGTGATGTCATTCATCTTACCTTTATGGAAAAAGACACGGCACATGCGGTAAGGCTGATGGGGAAACCGGACATTCTCTATGAAGATGAAGACCTTGTCATCGTCAATAAACCATCAGGTATGCCATGCCATCCATCCCATGAACACCTCGATGATGACATGGGAACATTGTTGCAGAACTATTACAAAGACCAGTTTACGGTCCGTGCCATCGGCAGACTGGATAAAGATGTTTCCGGCATTATGCTCTATGCCAAAAACCAGCCGGCAGCTGCCCGCCTTTCAAGACAACGTCAGGATGGTATTCTCAACAAGTACTACCTTGCGATATGTGAAGGACACTTTGAAAAGAAAAGCGGAACATTGCGCTATGCATTGGAAAAGCGTGCCGGACATAAGGAGAGAATCGTTGGAGACAATGGACAGATGTGTGTCACAGAATATTATGTGCTTGCGGAGTCAGAGGACTATTCACTGATAAAGGTACATATTATCACTGGCAGAACGCACCAGATCCGTGCCGGTATGGCATGGGCGAAGCATCCCCTTCTTGGTGATAAGCTATATGGCGGAGATATGGCGAAGTTACATCGTCCGGCACTGCATTGTGCATACATGGAACTGGAACAGCCTTTTACCGGTGAGGCTATACACATAGAGTGCCCGTTGCCGGATGAAATGGCAAAATTGATAAAAGAAAAAAGCGTTCAGTGAGAACGCTCTACGAAGAAGCGGGATGACTTGGCATCCAGATGAATGCCGGAGGAAAGGTCTGCTTCTTTTTCTGTGATTGCATCAATGCCTTTGGAAAGAGGCGAAGGTACAGTAATTTCATGGTCTGCACAATTGATGGCAAAAATGGCAGTTTCTTCATTTGTCTTTCTGCGGAATACAAGTTGTTCATTCTGTACATAGCACTGCTCATACGTGCCTTCTGCGAACACCGGATGTCTTCGCCGCATAGCGGAAAGCTCTGCAATATGGTCTGTTAAGTCGTTCCATTCTGGTTTTTCGACCGATGGGCGAAGCGGATCGTCACTCCAGTTGGTTCGCATGCCCTCCATGCCCCACTCACTGCCGTAGTAAATACATGGCATACCGGGCATTGCATAGATGAGGTCATAAGCAAGGGGAAGATCCTTCTTGTCGGTGAGTTCGCTGGCAATGCGGTTGACATCATGGTTGTCCACAAATGATAACAGATGTTCTCCTTTGTATAGTGTCCAGTTCTCAGGTCCAAACTGCCGGTTCAGGGAAAAGGCAATTTCAAAGAGATTATGGCTGTTGAGGGATGAGTAGATGCCTTTGCGGCATTCGTAGTTTGTGACAGAGTCAAGGCCGCAGTCCTTGAGCAGTACATTGTAGTCTCCATTGATGATTTCTCCCAACAACAGGAAGTCCGGATTGATGGCTTTGACATGTGCCTTGAGTTCTTTGAGGAAGTCGCGGTCTACCATATAGGCAACATCCAGCCGCAAGCCGTCTATGCCGAAGAATTTGATCCAGAGGTCAATACTCTTTAGCAGATATTCTTTGACGGCAGGATTTTTGAGGTTGAGGCGGACGAGTTCATCATGCCCTTCCCAGTTTTCATAAGTAAAGCCATCACGGGCCCAGGTGTCGTTGTAATTGATGTTAAACCAGTCCGAATACGGGCTGTCCCACTTCTTTTCCTGTACATCTTTGAATGGTCCAAAACCTCTTCCAACATGGTTGAAGACACCATCGAGGATGATGCGTATACCTGCTTTATGCAAAGCATCGCATACGACCTGGAAATCAGCGTTACTGCCAAGCCGGCAGTCAATCTTGCGGTAGTTACGGGTATCATAGCCATGTTTGTCGCTTTCAAAGACCGGACAGAACCATACGGCGGTGACACCGAGTTTTGCAAGATGCGGCACAAAGTCCAGAACACGCGCAATGCGGTTGACGGTAATGCCGTCATTTTCTTTTGGCGCACTGCACATGCCAAATGGGTAAATCTGGTAGACAATCTGGTTAAAGTCCATATTCAAATCTTTCCTTTCATAAAGTTGGCAATCATTTCACTTGTCAAAGAAGCATTTCCACCTGTTTCGATGTTTTCATTGCGGTCAGCCCATCTTGCTACACGGAGCTCTTCTTCACACATGGTGATGGCATCACTGCCTTTGACATGGGCATAGAAGCCAAACAAAAGGGTGGAAGTAAAGCCCCATGGCTGGGACTTGTAATATGTCAGCTTCTCTACATCAAGACCGGTTTCTTCTTTGACCTCACGGATACATGTCTCTTCAATGGTTTCTCCTATTTCGTTGAAACCAGCCACAAGGGCATATTTCTGGTACCTGCCATGGGCATACTTTGTGACAAGAAGCTGGTTTTTGTCATTGATGACACCGACAATGACTGCCGGCATGATGCGTGGATAAACGATGTTATTGCATTTTGGACAACGCATGGCACGTTCTTTCTTATCAATTTCCATGAAGGTGCCGCATTTGCCACAATAGTGGTTGATGCGCATCCAGGCATATATCTGCCAGCCGGTAATTGCCGCAAAAGCAAGATGGCGGGGAAAGTAGAAACG
This sequence comes from uncultured Erysipelotrichaceae bacterium, assembly GCA_949289855.1. Lineage (GTDB taxonomy): Bacteria > Bacillota_I > Bacilli_A > Erysipelotrichales > Erysipelotrichaceae > Bulleidia. The sequence continues at coordinate 13,268 of CASEPS010000034.1, read as the reverse complement.
AAGGTTGTACGTATTCAGTGAGACAGCCTGATTGTTATGGTAGTCTGCCATAAAGCATGACTTGTCGTCAATGGTGAACAAAAAGATGAAGTTGAGATCATGTGGCAGATCTTCATAGTGGTAGAATTCCTCATTGGATTTCATAAGGATGTTATTTCCATCATAGATGAAGACATAATCGCCATCACGTGGTGGAACGGGTTTGTATTCTTTATGTAAAACATGTGGAGCAATATCCTGAATCATATGAGCCTCCTAAGTAAGTATATTATAATTCTGATGGACGATTCATGACAAATCCAGGAGGCAGAATATGATCAGAGCCATGCAATTACAAAAGGAAATTCCTTCTTTCTACCACGTACACTGTTTTGAACAGCTTGGAAGTACAAATACCTGGCTGATGGAACATACAGATATGGAAGAAGGAACGGTTATTATTGCGGATGAACAGACGGGTGGAAAGGGAAGAAATGGACGTCACTATCATTCCCCAAAAGGAAGTGGCATTTATCTTTCTCTACTTTTGAAACCAGATGGTGCTTTGCATGATGTGCTTTCTTTAACGGCAGCGACGGCAGTTGCCTGTTTGAAAGCAATTGAAGAAGTGTATGGATTAGCGTGTTCCATCAAATGGCTGAATGATATTCTGTATGAAGGGAAAAAGATTTCCGGTATCCTGTGTGAAGGAAAGATGATGGCTGGGAAGGATGTCATGCAGGCGATGGTTGTTGGCATTGGCATCAATGTGCACTCTTTTGAAAAACCAGAGGAGATTGCCGGGATAGCGGCTTCTGTAGAAGATTTTACTGACATACAAAAACCACGCCAGTTACTTGTGGCGCGGTTTCTGACCTATTTTTATGATTTATATATGTCGGATGATTCATCCATGCATGCCTTTTATAAAAGCCATTCCCTCGTGTTGGACAAAGTGATAACGGTTATCCGTGAGGATGAGCGCTATATGGGCTATGCACAGGATATTGATGAGCAATACCGTCTTGTCTTAAGAAGAGAAGATGGTACTTATGAATCACTTTCTTCTGGAGAAATATCAATCCGGCTTTGAATGATGGCATGTAACTGGGTGGCAAATTCTGCTTTGTCCAGCCTGCCATATTCACTGAATGGAATTGGTTTTCCATAGGTGATACCAAGTTTTCTGGATTTGTCATCCTTTCTGTCAAGGATGTAGGCATTCTGCAATGTGACAGGAACGATGGTTGCTTTGGCAAGGTAGGCTGGTAATAGTGCGCCTTCTTTGAAAGGGTTCATCCGATCGCCTTTACTGCGTGTACCTTCCGGAAAGATGAGCAGGTTATGCCCACTATTGAGCTGCCTTGAAGATTCCCGCAACATGTGGACATTGCCCTCCCTGCTGTTGCGGTCAAAGTGAATGGTACCGATATTGCGTGCCCATCTGCCAAAGATTGGCATTTTTTCATTTTCCTTTTTGGAAATGAAGGCAACATGCACCGGACAACTTGCCAGTACCAATACCGGGTCCAGAGTTCCTTGATGGTTTGATACAAAGTAGATGGTTTCATCAAGCGGAATGTTTTCCACACCTTTGACAGTTAGGGGATAGCCGAGTGTTTTCAGCAGGCTCTTCGCCCATTGTTCCGCCCGCTGTTGTCTTTGCGGCAGCGGTTTGTTTTGCTGTATAAGAGAGCTCAGCCAGCTTGCCGGAAGCAACGGAAGAGCTTTGAGAAAGTCAGTTGTCTTCATGCGGTGCTTCCTGTAAGGCACACATGATTTCGCCTTCTGCAGCAACTTCTCCGTCAACTTTGGCAGAGCACTTCGCTATACTGATACCACCGATGGAACGGATGAATTGCACATCCATGATTAGCACATCGCCCGGTGTGACAGGTCGCTTGAAGCGCATTTTCTGGATACCGGCAAACAGTGGGAGTTTTCCCTTGTTTGCAGGGTCTTTGAGCAAGAGCACAGCGCCGGTTTGTGCCATGGCTTCCACAATCAATACCCCTGGCATGACGCTCATTTCAGGGAAGTGACCAAGGAATTGCATTTCATTGGCACTTACGCATTTGATGCCGGTGATTGTTTTGTTCTCCTCATCAATAGAAGTGATTCTGTCCACCAGTAGAAACGGGTAACGGTGGGGAATGATCTTCTTGATGTCTTCGTTTGAAAGTACCATTTAATCCTCCCATTTTTTGAATATCAAAGATGCATTATGACCGCCAAAGCCAAGGGAATTGCTCATGGCATACGTGTAGTCCTGCTTGCGGCAATGGTTAGGCACAATGTCGAGGTCACATTCTGGATCAGCATTTTCATAATGGATAGTTGCCGGGATGATTCCTTCCTGCAGTGACTTGACACAAATGATGGCTTCAACAGCACCGCTGGCACCAAGCAGGTGGCCGGTGTTGCTTTTTGTTGAAGAGATGGCAAGATGTTTTGCATGTTCACCAAATGCGGTTTTGACAGCTAATGTTTCCGATTTGTCATTGAGATTGGTAGAAGTGCCGTGGGCATTGATATAGGCAATGTCTTCTTTATGAATTCCAGCATCTTTTATGGCGTTGAGCATTGCTTTTGCGCCGCCGCTGCCATCTGAAAGAGGTGCGGTGATATGGTGGGCATCACAACTTGCCCCATAGCCGACAATTTCACCGAGAATCTTTGCATTGCGGGCTTTGGCGTGGCTTAAAGATTCCAACACGAGAATTCCTGCACCTTCTCCCATGACAAAACCGCTTCTGTCTTTGTCAAAGGGAATACTTGCGCGATCTGGGTCATCTCCAGTGTGAAGTGCACGCATGGATTGGAAGCCGGCGATGGAGAGTGGTGTGATGGAAGCTTCAGCGCCACCGGTTACCATGACGTCTTCATAGCCATCCCGGATTTTGCGGAATGCTTCACCAATGGCATTGGCACCTGCTGCACAGGCTGTTACGACACATTCACATGTGCCTTTGAGTCCCCAATCAATTGCAATTTGACCTGCCGCAAGGTTTGAGAGCGCCATCGGAATGAAGTAAGGAGATACACGGGATGGACCGCGTTCCTCTTTCATTTGTTCGCATGCTTCAATGGTGGCAATACCTCCAATCCCCGAAGCGACAAGACATCCATATCTGTCTCTTTCTTCGGTTTCCTCTGTGAGCCCTGCCTCAGTCATTGCCTGTTTTGCGGCAATGCGGGCAAACTGGGTAAAGCGGTCGTTGAATTTGAGGTCCCGCTTGGAAAAGTATTGTTCCATATCGAGGTCTTTAACTTCAGCTGCAAGTTTTACCTTGAAGTCTGTTGTATCGAAGCTGGTGATGGGCGCAATGCCGCATTTTCCTTCTTTGATGGAAGTGAAGAGGGCATCGGTATCATTTCCAATCGGGCTGACTGCACCCATGCCGGTAATAACGACTCTTTCCATAGTTTCTCCTTACATGACCATGCCGCCATCGACATGGATTACCTGACCTGTTACATAACTGAAGGCATCTGTCGCCAGTGCGTAGGCGACATCAGCGACTTGTTCTGGTGAACCGAACTGCTTGAGCGGGATGAGTGAAAGCATCTTTTCTTTGTCTGCTTCTTTCAGGTTTTTTGTCATATCGGTTTCAATGAAACCCGGCGCAATGGCATTGACCCTGATGCTGCGGGATGCGAGTTCCTTTGCACAAGATTTCGTAAGACCGATGATGCCTGCTTTACTTGCGGCATAGTTTGCCTGTCCGGCATTGCCGATCAGTCCGACAACACTCGAAAGATTGATGATTGAACCGCTTTTCTGCTTCATCATGATGCGGGTGACATTTTGAATGCAGTTGAATGCACCGGTGAGATTGACTTGGATGACACGGTTGAAGTCATCCGGTGTCATGCGGATGAGCAGACCGTCTTTTGTGATTCCGGAATTGTTGATGAGAACATCAATTCTGCCAAATTCTGCCATGATTTTTTCGATCATCGCTTTGACACTGTCATAATCGCTGACATCTGCCTGGGCTGTCATCGCCTTTACGCCATAGCTTTCCGCTTCCTGCTTTGTTTTTTCCGCAGCGTCAGCTGAACCGTTGTAATTGATAATGACATCATAGCCTTCTTGAGCAAACTTCAGTGCAATGGCCTTGCCTATACCACGGGCGCCGCCTGTCACAAGCACAGTTTTTCTTATTTCTTCCATTCTTTCTGTATCCTTTCAAAGTCTTCCATCGTATTGATGGTATAGACCTTTACGTCACGGCTGATCTTGCGTACAAAACCGCTTAATGTCTTGCCGGGACCAATTTCTACAAATGTATCTGCACCGTCACTGATCATGTTGCGGATGGTTTCTTCCATGCGTACACTGTGAGAGATCTGCTTTGTGAGCAGTTCTACAAGCTCTTGTTTGTTAGTGACATGTTCATCACAACCTGTGAGGTTATGGTAGACAGGAATAGTTGGAGCGTTGAGGGTACTTTGTTCGAGTACTTTGTTGAGTTGTTTTGATGCCTCATTGAGCAAAGAACTGTGGAAGGCACCGCTGACAACAAGGGGGATGACGCGGCGGGCACCTTTTTCCATGAGGATCGGCTCTGCTTCGGCAAGTGCTTCTTTATGACCGGTGATGACAATCTGCCCCGGGCAGTTGTAGTTGGCAATTTCCAATACCTGACCATCATGGGTTACGGTATTGCAGACGGAAAGGATTGTATCTCGATCCAGGTTTAATACCGCAGCCATACCGGTAGTACCTTCAGGCAGTGCGTTTGCCATGATCTTTCCGCGTTCTTCAACAATCGAAACAGCTGTTTGCGGCGTCAATGCGCCGGCAGAAACCAATGCGCTGTATTCGCCAAGTGAAAGACCGGCTGCCATATCCGGTACGATGCCTGCTTCCTGCAATGCCTTGCATATACTGCTGGAAACCGCAACGATGCACGGCTGACAATACGCGGTGTTATTGAGGGTTTCTGCTGGTCCTTCATAAGCAATTTGCTTAATGTCAAAGCCGCAGGTGAGGCTGTCCATCAGCTGTTTTGCGGCTGTGTTATGTTCATAGAAATCTTTGCCCATGCCAGGGGTTTGTGCTCCCTGACCGGCAAACAGAAATGCAGTTTTCATCATTCTTCTCCAATCAATTCTTTCATGAGGGTGTGTACATCGCTGATATGGTCGATTCTTGCGGCATTTGTGCCGGTGAAGAACAGACCGTTTTTCTTGTCACCTCTTGCGGCTGCACAGAGTGCACGGGTAATGCAATAGGGAGTAGCGGCAGGATTGCAGGGAATCATACAGCCATAGCACTTTGCGATGGCTTGTGAGCCGCTTTGTTCCATTTGTTTGACAAAGTCATTTCGGATTGCGCGCCCGGGCATTCCGGCTGGACTTTTGACAAGTACAATGTCTTCTTTCTTTGCATCGACTATCATTTCTTTGAAACCCTTGGCAGCATCGCATTCCTTTGTGGCAATAAAGCGAGTTGCCATCTGTACACCATCAGCACCGAGCCGCATGATATGGATGATGTCTTCATGGCTGAAAATACCACCTGCCACAAAGACGGGAATGTGCCTGCCATATTTTTCTTCAAATGGCTTGATGACAGTGAGTACATCTTTGAGGATTTGTTCATTGCTCTGGCAAGTATCGCTGATCAGGTCCTGTTTAGAAAAACCCAGGTGGCCGCCTGCCTGATAACCCTCAATGACGATGAGGTCGGGGATGGCATGGTGGTGTCTATCCCACATGGATAAGATTACTCTGGCGGCTTTTCCACTAGAGACAATGGGAGCCATCATACATCTTCCACGCACATAGTCCGGCAGTTTCAATGGCAGTCCTGCCCCGGATATGATGAGGTCAGCACCCGCTTCTATGGCTGTGTTGACATAGAGGTCATAGTGCTGTGAGGCAACCATGACATTGACGCCGAGGATTCCATCTGTCTTTTTTGCTTTTTGTATTTCCTGTTTCAATGCCCTCACGTTTGCCTCAATGGGATTTGATTCAAAGTCCGGTTCGGCAAAACCGGGCATAGCGGCAGAAATCACGCCGATCCCGCCTTCTTTCATGACAGCAGCTGCGAGGTTTGACATCGATATGCCAATGCCCATACCACCCTGGATAATGGGTACAGATAGTGTCTTTTGGCCAAGGGTTAATCCTTGTAACATGCCAATTCCTCAAGTTTGGATTGCAACTGCTTGAATTGTCTGTGGGAGTCTTCCATCATGTTGGAAAAGATGGTCGCAAGAGGCTGAATTTCTTTGCATAGACCGGCAACTTGTCCCATCATGACTGAACCTGTTTTCATGTCGCCTTCAAATACGGCTCTCCGTAATCCGCCTAGTGTCAGCTTTTCCATTTCTTCGCGCGGTGCACCAGTGTGTTCGAGTTTGAGATACTCTCTGCTCATCGGATTTTTAAGAATGCGTACAGGTGTGTTGAGGGTTCTTCCGGTGACGACGGTATCGGTGTCTTTTGCCTTGAGCACTGCCTGTTTATAGTTGTCGTGAATCGGGCATTCAGTGCTGGCGAGAAGGCATGTGCCAACTTGTACGCCGATAGCACCAAGGCAGAGTGCAGCATTAAAGCCTCTTCCGTCCGCAATACCGCCTGCTGCGATAACCGGAATGTTGACGGCATCCACAACCTGTGGGACAAGGGTCATGGTTGTCTGTTCGTTGACATGCCCGCCGGCTTCTGTTCCCTCGGCAATGACGCCGTCTGCTCCTGCCCGTTCCATTCGGATGGCAAGTGCAACACTTGCGACAACAGGGAACACCTTTGTGCCGCTTGCCTTGAGCATTTCCATATATTTTCCGGGATTTCCTGCCCCAGTTGTGACTACCGGTACTTTTTCCTCAGCAATGACATGCATGATGGCATCGGTGTCAGGGTTCATTAACATGACATTGACACCAAATGGTTTATCGGTGAGTGATCTGAGTCTGTGTATGCTTTCTCTGACTTCTTCTGCTTTCATGGCACCAGTACCGAGTATGCCAAGGGCACCGGCATTGGAAACAGCTGCTGCAAATTCAGCAGTGGCAATATTTGCCATAGCGCCCTGGAAGATTGGATATTTGATATTGAGCATTTCATTGAGCATCATAGTTGTTTTCCTCCTGTTTCTATGCGGCAGGCACCCCATGTAAAGCCTGCCCCAAATCCAACGAGTACAATGGTCATGTTTTCCCGTATTCTGCCTTCTTCCCATGCCCTGGCAAGGGCGATGGGGACACTGGCACTGGATGTATTGCCGAATTCATCGAGGTTGATGATCATCTTCTCCATCGGATATTTCATCTTTTTACTGACATATTCGAGAATTCTTCTGTTTGCCTGATGGGGAATGATGAGGTCGATGGTATCGATATCATCATCCTGCATGACGGCATGGATGGCATCCGGCATGGCACGTGTCGCAAAGCGGAATACTTCCCGTCCGTTCATTTCGAGATACTGTTTGTCTTCTTTGACATTGTGCATGTCTTTCTGCAGGCTTCTTGAGCCACAATACAGGGCATGGGCAGTATCGCCGGAACTCCTTGCATAGAATGTCATGGACGCCTTTTCATCACGTTCGATAACGCAGGCTCCAGCACCGTCTCCAAATAACACACAGGTGCTGCGGTCTTCCCAGTTAAGGATTTTGGAGAGTGTTTCGGCTCCGATCACAAGCCCGTAACCTTCCTGTAAAAGAGAAGAAGCGGTTTGTAAGGCAAACAAAAAACCGGAACATGCAGCATTGAGGTCAAATGCCATGATGTTGTCTTCATTGAGACCAAGTGCCGCCTGTACCATGCAGGCGACCGATGGTGTGACGCAATCTGGTGTGAGTGTTGCGACAATGATGAGACGGATGTCGTGCGGGTTGATACCTGCACTTTGGATGGCATTTGCTGCGGCTTCTATTGCAAGGTCACTTGTGTTTCTGCTGGAAGAAATGTAACGTGAGCGGATACCGGTACGGGTTGTAATCCATTCATCACTTGTTTCAACAATATTTTCCAAATCATTGTTTGTGATTTTTTGCTCTCCTGCAGCTTTTCCACAGCCGATGATTCTTACATGTTCCATGCGGTGTCTCCCAGGTGTCTGAACCGCTCCATACGCTGGTCAGGAAGGGCCGATGGCTTTTTATCCTGCAATTCATTTAAAGAAGCAGTAAGGAGCTGATCCATCTTTTCAACGACACTATCCATATTTTCTGCAGCGCCGCCAAAAGGTTCCCTCACAATTTCATCGATGACACCCTTTTCTAATAAATCCTGACTGGTTAGTCCCATGTAGTCACAGGCTTCTTTATAGCGTGTGCCATCTTTCCATAAGATAGACGCAAAGCCTTCCGGGGAAAGAATGGAATACACAGCATATTCAAGCATGTACAACCTGTCTGCTACACTTAAGGCAAGAGCGCCGCCGCTGCCGCCTTCTGATAGTACAAAACAGATGACAGGTGTCTTGAGATTAGAGAAGACATACAGGCAGTTGGCAATGGCTTCTGCCTGTCCTCTTTCCTCTGCCTCAACGCCAGGATAAGCACCTGGTGTATCAACGAAGGTGACGATGGGACGATGGAACTTTTCTGCCTGTTTTGCCAGGCGTACAGCCTTGCGGTAACCTTCAGGCTGAGGCATGCCAAAGTGCTTTTGCATGTTTTCTTCGGTTGTTTTTCCCTTGGATTGTGCAAGGATGGTAACCGGAGTGCCGTGAAATGTGGCAATGCCGCCGATGATGGCAGGATCGTCTCCGCCGCATCGGTCGCCATGGAGTTCCATGAAGTTGTCGAACAGGCGGGAAATGTAGTCTTGTGCCTTTGGGCGGTCCGGCCGTCTTGCCAATACCACATGATCCCATGGCGTAATGACTGCTTCTTTCTGCAGTCTTGCGATTTCCTGTTCGCAATCATGCCATGCATTGATGTCATCTGGAGACAGAGAAGTTTCACGGGCACGTATTGCATTGATTTTCTGCAATGTTTCATTGAGATCCATATCAGTGTCCTCCTTCATGCAAGGCAAGCAATGTGCCAAGTTCCTGTTTCATCTTTTCGCGGGGAACAATCCGGTCAATGAATCCTTTTTCCAAAACAAATTCGGCGGATTGGAAATTGTCCGGCAATGTTTCGTGAATCGTATTTTCGATAACCCTTCTTCCGGCGAAGCCAACAAGAGCATATGGTTCGGCAAGGATGATGTCTCCAAGCATGGCAAAGCTTGCGGAAACACCGCCGGTAGTCGGATGGGTGAGAACTGTGATCGCAAGATTCCCACGTTCCCGGTGCCGATTCATCGCTGCCGAGGTTTTTGCCATCTGCATCAGTGACAATATACCTTCCTGCATGCGGGCTCCTCCGCTTGTCGCAAAGATGATAACGGGGAGTTTCTTCTTTGTTGCATATTCTATGGCACGGGTGATCTTTTCTCCTACGGCACTGGACATACTGCCCATGAAGAAGTTGGCATCCATAACAGCCATGACACAACGGTGTCCGGCAATTTTAGCAGTTCCGGTGATGACCGCTTCCTTCATGCCGGTTTTTTGCATGGTACGGTCCAGCTTTTCTCGGTAACCGGGGAAGTGCTGTTCATCATTGCTTTCTAACTTAGCGTCCATTTCCTTAAATGTGCCGGCATCAGTGACTTCACGTATGCGCTCTCTTGCGGTAATACGGAAGGGATGGTGGCATTTAGGACAGACATAATAGTTATGGATGAGGTCCATGGTCGGAATGGATTCATGGCAGTTAGTACATGTCATGAATACATTGTCCGGTATGTCACGTGCTGTTTCTTTTTTTGGTTTTGTTCGCCACTGTCTGAAGATGGACAAACGGTGGCGGCGTTCCTTAAATGAACTGTCCATTTTGTTTCAGCCTTTCCAGTAAGGTTGGTGCATACGCTATGGTATGCGTTCCTTCAATCATTTCTTTCTGGTAGAGGGAGAGGTAGAGGAATTCAATATTTGTCTCTACACCCCGCACTATCGTTTCCTCTAATGCGGTGCGCATTTTCCGTATGGTTTCTAGCCTTGTCGGGGCATGGACGATGATTTTGGCAATCATGGAATCGTAATATGGAGAAACGCGCCAACCGGTATAGGCGGCGGAGTCGACACGGACATTGTTGCCGCCGGGCATATGGATGAAGGCAATAGTGCCGGGAGATGGGGCGAAGTTACGCTTTACATCTTCGGCATTGATACGGCATTCCATTGCCCATCCGTCACAGTGAATATCTTTTTGTTCAAAAGGTAATTCCATACCCGCCGCAATCCTGAGCTGTAATTTTACAAGATCTATTCCGGTGACCATTTCCGTTACCGGATGTTCTACCTGTATGCGGGTATTCATTTCCATAAAGTAGTAGCGGTTGTTTTCATCAAGCAGAAATTCCATTGTGCCAAGGGAGTCATAACCGATGGCTTTCGCTGCTTTGACGGCATCCTCCAAAAGGTTCTTTCTGACATCTTCTGGCAAACCGATACATGGTGCTTCTTCGATCATCTTCTGGTTTTTTCTCTGGAAGGAGCAGTTTCTTTCAAAAAGGTGAACGACATGTCCATGTTTATCTCCGGCAATTTGTACTTCCACATGCCTTGGATTTTCAACATAGCGTTCCATGTATACTTCATCATTTTCAAAAGCGACAAGGGCTTCCTGACGGGCTTCTGCATATGCCTGTTCGAGCTCTTCTTTGCTATGAGCAATGCGCATTCCGCGGCCTCCGCCGCCAAGACGGGCTTTGATAATGACGGGGTAACCGATCTTCTCCGCTGCTTCTTCTGCTTCTTGTAAAGTATCCAGCGATTGCTCAACACCTTCTACTACCGGTACACCTGCTTCTTTCATGCGTATGCGCGCATTTGTTTTATCTCCCATCAAGGCGATGATAGATGGGTCAGGTCCGACAAATGTCATGTCGCATTCCTGTACCAGGCGGGCAAATCTTGCATTTTCGCTGAGGAAGCCATAACCGGGATGGACGGCATCACAGCCTGTGGAACAGGCTGCCTGGACGATACGGTTGCTGTCGAGATAGCTTTCTCTAGCACTTGATGGACCGATGCATACTGCCTGATCCGCCAGTTGTACAGGAAGAGATTCCCTGTCTTCTGTGGAATAGACAACGACCGTTTCAATGCCCATTTCCTTACATGCCCTGATGATGCGCACAGCGATTTCAGAGCGGTTGGCGATCAGAAGGCGATGGATCATGCGTCTTCTCCAATGGTGAAAAGAGGCTGCCCGTATTCCACCATCTCTCCGTTTTCAACAAGGATTTTGCGGATAATGCCATCTTTGTCCGCTTGGATTTCATTCATCGTCTTCATGGCTTCAATCATACAAATGACATCTCCTGTATGAACGTGGTCGCCTTCTTTAACATATGGCGCGTCATTTGGAGACTTAGCCCGATAGAATGTGCCTACAAGAGGTGAAGTGATGTTCTTTTCTTCATCCTCTTTGCTTTCTGTTATTTCTGGTGTAGTACTAACAATGGGGGCAGGTTCTGCTGCAGCTGGTGCGGCAGCAGATGGCTTTTCCATTTTGATTTTGAGATTACCTTCTTCGAGTTCAAGACTTGAGAGACCGCTTTCTTCAAAGATAGCGATGATTTCCTTAATTTGATTTGTGTCCATGATCAACAAGACCTCCTTATGAAAATGAGCCGTATTCACCCGGCTCATTGGTGTTTTTACTTAGACTTTTTTTCGATGATATCCATGACATCCTGAACTGTGACAAGATTTGCCAGTTCTTCGTCTTCAATGCGGATGCCGAATTCGTTTTCAAGTTCGAGGGCAAGTTCTACGGCAGCCAGGGAGTCAATGCCAAGGTCTTCATTCAGCTTAGCTTCCGGCTTGATTTCTTCTTCATCTACGTTAATTGCTTCTACGAGCACTTTTTTGATTTGGTCAAACATTCTATTTTCCTCCATAGTCTTGATAATCAAATAATTTGAATATCAAATTAAATGACGTTGTCATTCTATGCGCATTATCATCACTTGTAAAGTGGAAAATAACAAAAAACAGACTGTTTTTCACACAGCCTGTCCCATGTACTATTTCATAGGTTTCATGCTATATTTCCAACGGTTTTTTAATATCCGTTATCAGAAATCATCACCGGTCTGATCAGAATATTCATCCCGCAGCCACTTCAGAATGTTCTCTAAAGAAGTATTAAGAACTTCATTATCATCCATGTGTAAATCTTTCACTGCCTTATCGATCAATAGGGTATGGAAGTCATCGTGAACTTTCAAAACATGTTCTGCTTTATCAGTCAGGCGAATTCGCACAATACGGCGGTCATTCTCATCGCCATAGCGTTGCACATAGCCTTTCTTTTCAAGACGCGCAATATTGGTGGTCAGTGTTCCGGAAGTGACCATCATACGCCGGGCAAGATGGCTCATGGTGTTGGAACTGGAGTTGCGAATGCTTTCGAGAATGTGCACTTCATTGATGGAAAGCTGTACACCTTTATTGCGAAGGTTATTGGCTTCGATATATAGAATATAGTTAAAAAGACCTACAAGCAGTTCATTTAGTGTGTGCCGTGTCCTCTTTTCAGATGAAGTGTTAGTTTTATCGTTATTTTCGTTCATTTTTACTCTCAACAAATATATTATAGCGGAAAAAATTTTAGAATAATAGTCTGGTATTTGGTTTTGTGGAAGCTATTATATAAGTGTAAAAAGAAAGTACCAATAAAAAGAAAGAGAGGTACAAATCATGAAGAAGGTGTTACTCGAATATTAGTTCAGGTATTCCGAAATAATGCAGAAAGGTTTCGGGATACGGGTAACGAACTAAAAGAAGGTATTTCTGGAAGATCATTCACCTGTGTAAAATGACTGTCTGAAATAGACGCTCCAAGGAAAATACATCTGTTAAAAACAGTGACTGATATATTTCAAAATACCAGAAAAAAGAAAGTGAAAGTCTGCATGAGGACAGACCAATGGGCTGTATCATTTAAACAACTGAATAGAATAATCAACTGATCAATAGATCAGTATAATTAAGATTAATTCTTTCTTAAAGACAACAAACAGTTTGTCAGAAATTGAAGTTTATCTTCAGCGGAAACAGAAATCCGTCTTCACTTCATTACAAGTTGCCAATAGATAGACAAAGAAGAATCCGCCAAAAGAGATTGTTGGTCAGTAGCAGCAGAGTCTCACCGGGTTCTTCTTTTTTGGCGCTCCAAAATTAGTTGGGGTTGAAGCTTTGAAGTGATCATAACTCGTGGGGTAGTGGTTACCCCACAGGTGTTGGATCATGTTGTGAGTAAG
>CASEPS010000033.1 GCA_949289855.1 uncultured Erysipelotrichaceae bacterium | reverse complement strand
ACTCCGGCAATGACCGTATCTACACCAGCTTCTTCTCCAATAGCCTTTGCGGTTTTTTCATTGTCACCGGTAATCATGACAACTTCAACACCCATATTCCTGAGTTCCGTAATTGCCTGTCTGGAATCGGGTTTGATTGTATCTGCCACCGCAATAACACCAAGAATTGTATCATCCTGCGCAAAGAAGAGCGGTGTTTTTCCTTTGGCAGAGAAGTCTTCTGCCTTCTTGGAAAGTTCTTCGCTAATCGTACACTTTGAAGAAACATAACGCGCATTACCACCATAGAGCACATGCCCATGTAATGTTGCTGTCAGACCACTGCCAACTTCTGCCTTGAAGTCTTCCACTTCTTCGACAGTCAATCCATCTTCTTCAGCTTTAGCCATGACAGCTCTTGCCAGAGGATGTTCACTCTTACCTTCAAGAGCTGCCGCCATGTTTAACAACTCTTTCTCTGTCACACCATCCACCGCATACACATCTGTCACAACTGGTTCTCCACTTGTGATGGTACCTGTCTTATCCAGAGCGACAATTTCTGTCCTGCCCGCAGATTCAAGTGCTTCACTTGTCTTGAAGAGAATCCCATTCTTTGCGCCCATTCCGTTACCGACCATGATCGCAACCGGTGTTGCAAGTCCAAGTGCGCACGGACAGGAGATGACAAGTACGGAAATACCTCTTGCCAGTGCATCCGCAAATGATGCGCCTGCTATGAGCCAGCCAATGGTTACAATGATGGCAATTGTGATAACAGATGGAACAAATATACCGGAAACCTTGTCCGCAATGCGGGCAATTGGTGCCTTTGTGGCTGCCGCGTCAGATACCAGGGCAATAATCTTTGACAATGTTGTATCTTCACCAACCCTTGTCGCCCTTGCCTTGATATACCCACTTGTATTGATTGTTGCTGCGCTGACTGTATCGCCCACAGCTTTATCTATCGGGATGGATTCACCCGTCAAAGCAGATTCATTGACTGCAGTCGTACCTTCCACAATCACACCATCGACCGGAATGGATTCACCAGGTCTTACCGCAAAGACATCCCCACTCTCTACTTCATTGATGTCAACCTTGACTTCCATGCCGTTGCGGATGAGGGTTGCACTTTGTGGTGCAAGCTTCATAAGACTCTTCAAGGCATCGGTTGTACGTCCCTTGGACATTGCTTCTAACATCTTGCCTACTGTAATGAGGGCAGGAATCATGGCCCCGCTTTCAAAGTAGAGTTCATTGTGATAAATCATCATGATGTCATGGGCTGATGCACCACTTGCATACATTCCACCGATTTCATACATCACAACAACTGACCATAAAAAGGAAACCGATGAGCCAAGAGCTACCAGGGTATCCATGTTCGGTGCCCCTTCCAATAATGAACGGAAACCGGATGTAAAGAATTTATGATTGATTGCCATTACAATTAAGGCAAGAAACATCTGGGTCAGGCTCAATGCCATAAAGTTATGGTCAAAGAAGGAAGGCAATGGCCATCCCCACATGTTGTAACCCATGGTGATATACATAAGTACAATCAGGAACCCAACCGACAGAATCAGCCTTCTTTTGAGTTTTGGTGTCTCTTTGTCTTCGAGTGCTTCTTCTTCCATCTTCAGCTTTTCAGAAGCACTGATACTCTTCTTCTCTTCACCTTTCAAAGAAGCACCATAACCAGCTTTCTCCACCGCTTCAATAATCTTTGCCGGATCCGCATCCCCCTCTACACCCATAGAATTGGTCAACAGGGAAACCGAACACGAATCTACGCCATCTACTTTACTGACAGCTTTTTCCACTCTTGCCTGGCATGCCGCACACGACATACCTGTCACAACAAACTGTTCCATATGGTTCACCTCATTTCAAAAGTCTTTCCACAAGATCCGCAAGTTCGTCGATCGCTTCATCATTCCCTTCTCGGATATCTTCTGCCACACAGCCATGCATGTGGTTGGTGAGCAGTACACGGTTGAAGCTGTTCAACGCATTCTGCACTGCCGCAACCTGGATCATGATATCCGGACAATAGGTATCTTCTTCAACCATTTTTTCAATACCGCGAATCTGCCCTTCCGCCCGCTTGAGCCTTGCAAGCATCTTTTTCTTTTCTTCTTCACTCCGCACGGTCTTCCTGCCGCTGCAGAATGTACACTTCTTTTTCTCCATACTCTCACCTCATATATAAATATACCCTTATGGGGTATATCAAGCAAATGAAACGCTCAAAAAAAGCGGATTTTTCTATCCGCCTGTAATACATGCAAAACAATCTTTCTCATTTCGTTTCTGCTTTTCCTATCCTCTTTCATTTCTGATTCTTCTAAGCACCAGTTTTGCAGCAATCAAAAACAAGACGACGAATAGTATGAGAATTCCCCAGGAAGTGAGAAGGTGTGGTATAGAAAAGGTAAAAAACGATTCTGTCGCATGAGGAATCATAACCCCCTGCTGCTGAAGTCTCAGAGGCATGTCATTGAGATTCGCTGTTGTCCCATAGCTTTCCATACTCCAGCGGCATACCGCCAGCCAGGAAATCAACTCGGTCACTCCGCTCAGCTTAAAGATCAATCCAGAAAAAAGGATCTGCGGCATGAGAAGTATAGGCGCTACCGTCATCGCCCTATCTGCATTAGTAAATAAAGATGACACAAACAGTCCCATTGCCGAGGCTGAAAGAGACGTCAAAAATGTTGTAATATAGACTTCCGCAAATCCGTTGAGCAATATGCCATTTTCTGGCATACCGACCATTGCCGCAAAGACTGCCGTTATGAAGAAACTCTGCAACAGACATAAAATACCTAATACTACAATTTTGGATATAACATATGCGCTTAATGAAAGCCCCGTCATGAATTCGCGTTTGAGGATTGTCCTCTCTTTGCATATTTCCTGAATCGCATTGAGCATACCAACCCAGAAAGCAGAGCAGGAAAGCGCAAAAAGAAGGCTCTTCGTCATTTCATATTGTTCGAACTGGTTTCCATCTGCGACAAGTGAGATCAAAAAAGCAAGAAGAGGTGCCTGCAGCAACAGCAGCAACAGTCTTTGTGTATCATTGATAATCAGTCTCAGATAACGCATGCTGAGAATGCGCAGCTGCCGTAAAGGCTGCTCCTTTGGTCTGTATGTAACAGATACCGTTCTTGTATTGATGATGTTTCTTTTTTGCAATGCAGAAAAGTTTTGCGCATAGTATTCGGCATACTCTGTTATACGCTGATAAATATCCGCTATATCCGTCACCTGAAAATAGCGAATCGCTTCATCATATGATCCAAAGAAGCATAAATTGCCGCCCTTGCCCATAAACGCAATTCTGTCGCACAATTTCAGCTGAAGTGTGCTATGTGTCACAAGGACAACCGTTTTGCCGTTATCCGCCATCTTGCGAAGCGATAACATCAGACTTCTTTCCGTCCCGGGATCAAGCCCGGAACATGGTTCATCCAGAAACAGCAAATTTGGATCACACAGTAATTCTACAGCAATGCTGGCTCTCTTCCTTTGGCCGCCGCTCAAAGAACGGATGAGGCTCTTCTTCTTTTCTGCCAGTTCAACCGTTGCAATCGCCTTGTCAACCGCTGCTTCACGTTCCTTATGAGAAGTATCTGAAGGCAGCCTCAGCTTTGCGGTATATTTCAACATGTCATACAGACTCAGATTGTCATAGACAATGTCTGACTGCGGAACATAACCGATCATCTTCTTCAAAGCATCAAAGTTTTCATAGAGATTTGTACCATTGATGAAGACATTTCCTTCGTCCGGTTTCAAATAACCGCACATGCAATTCAGAATCGTCGACTTCCCTGCCCCGGATCCGCCAACAATTGCCACAAGTTCACCAGGATGAACACTGAAAGAAACATGATTACTTGTCACAAACGTTTTTCTGCCATGTCCTCTTCTGATGACAATATCAGAAGTATCTATGGACACACCATTCTGATAGCAGTACCAGGAAATAACATGGTTGGAATAAATCAGTCTTGCGCTTGTCAGACTGATGACATCTTTTTCATGAAGATGTACCTTTTTTGATATTCTTTTACCATTAACCACAACAGGACATGATTTACCGCACGGCTCAATGGAATAACCATCGCTTCCAAATGTGATCTTTGCATGTCTTCTTGCAGTTGAAACATGCGGAATCACAATATCACAGCTGCTGTCACGACCAATGATCATCTTTGCTTTTTGCTCTAGCCGATAAAACTGCCACCTTGTTGGCGAAAGGGAGGAAGTACAGATGAACAGCACCCCGTCAGAAACAGATTCCACGCCATCATCAATGCGGATTAAATCCCCATCACCCAGCATTCTTGACTCAACAGAAGCATTGTTATAGGACAAGCCATTGGTACTGGGCGCATTATCATAGGCGCCTTTGTCTTCTATAATCCAGGATCCGTTCAACCATGTGAACCTGCCGTGCTGCATTGAAACAAGAGGTGATGTCAGAACAATATCATTATGGCTGTCCCTGCCAAAATAAATATGTTCTTTATGAAAGCTGCTCAGGCTGATATTGCCAGGCGCACGATTTCCGTCAAAAATCGTTATGACAAAATCACGATTTATTTTCTGCATTCCACACCTCTTTTCTATTGTGCGTGAAGATTAATATCGTATTGATCGCTGGTTGCAGTCATACCGTCAGCTCCGACTGTCAGATAAAAATCAATCATGCTTGTATCCGCAGGCTTGTTCAGCCATTCATCTCCCATCAAAACCAGTGTTACTGAGCCGTCCGCATTTTCACTGAACACGCGTCCGGCCATTGTATAACTGCCTGTTTTCGCACGGGAATTTTCATACACCGGATAAAAGCTGCACTCTGCTTCCACCATTCCGGTATCTTTATCACACGAAGAGATCACAAGATCCATTCCCGTCTCTCCCCAGTTTGACCTGTATGTACCCGTATAAGAACGAATCACTTCCGGATGATCATATTGTCCCGTCACTGTATTGTCCTTGCCGAACAATCTTCCTTCGTCTGCAGTAACAACATTCATGTCATCTGAAAATGTAAACTGCAAACCCGATAGCATATCCCGGCTTCCATCTTCTGGGACCCTTACCCACGTTGTCCCATTGAGGGTAACCGAAGCAGTGCCATCCGCATTTTCCGTATAATTATCGCCTTCCATGTTGTATATTCCTGTAACATCCCGCGTACCATCAGGATTGTAATATGTGAATTGCGCTGTTACAGAAGAACCATTAATAGATTTAATGAAAAGATCAAAACTTCTCACATTCTGTGGTCTGCCATCCGGGTAATACATACCGGAATAGGAATATAATACCTCCTCTGCGCTTTCACTATTTAAGCTTTCCAGCTTTTCTTCCAGTTCCTCATCTTCACCAATAATAGCTATAGCAGCAGAAAGCATTTTCTGCGCATTGACATAATCATTTCGGGAAATGGAACGGTCCGCCTCCTTCAATACCTGTTCTTTGTATTCGTCACAATACGCCCTGCGGGCATCCTTCAATTCATCACTATCCAACGAATCATCCGCTTCATCAAGAATGGCAATAGCAGCCGCATAGTCGCCGCCTTTAGCAAGAGATTCAGCCTGCTCCAGCGCCTCTTCAACAGCCTCTTTACCAGCTTCTTTCTCAAACCGGTTCTGATACTCTTCCAGTTTTTCCTGCAGCCTTTCTTCATCAGGATATGTAACAAGACCAGCCTGTATTGAAGCGATTGCGCCTTCAAAGTCTCCTTCATCTGCAAGTCTGTCCGCCTCAGCAATCATCTCTGTGATTTTTTCTTCATCGTATGCAGAATAAGCAGATGTTTCTTCTTGGTCTGCAGAAGATGCGATGAAATAGATGCCTGCGCCAACGCCAATAAGCAAAAGAAGTGCGGCAAGAATCCACAGAAAGTTCTTTTTGCCTTTCTTCGGCTTTTCTTTCTTTTCTATGGGAAGAACCGGTGAAGGCTGAACAGCTTTGCGTACGGACTGTGTGCGGTCAAGTGTATCCACATCTTTCAACTGATACATTCCATCAAAAACATCGCCAATTGCCTTGTACATTTCTTTTGCGGAATGATAACGCAATGAAGACTCAAATGCGCATCCCCGCATAATCATATTTGCAATTTGCACTGAAGCATTTACCGGAACAGGAAAAGCTTCACCATTCATTCTCCTCTTTAACGCATTCTGACGGGCTGCAGGATCTGTCTCAGCAAGATCATTTTCAATAAATGGCAAATGCCCCTGATTAAGAAGTCTATACAGCACAAGCGACAGGGCATAGGTATCTGGTGATACAGCAGGCTGTCCGGCAAGCGCTTCTGGTGTCATATAGTTGGCAGTTCCACTTTGAAATCTGTTTTCTTCTCCATTGAAAACGGCACTGCCGAAATCCCCTAACCGATATGTACCGTGCGCATCCACAAAAATGTTATCAGGCTTTACATCGCCATGTATTACCCCACGATTTTCCAAGGCAACAAGCGCTGCAGCTATATCTCGCCCGATATTCAACACATCTTTCTCATACAGCGGTGTTGTCCTGCAATATGCTTCAAGTGGTGTAAGAAGCTCCATGAGCACATAGATATGCCAGCCTTCTGTCTCATTACCTGTCACCATGTAGTCTTCCACATGGACAATGTGGGGATCATCCTGCATGGAAATCATCAGCTGGATGCGTTCTACCACATGCTTTTTTATACCGGCAGAATTCGCACCGGGTACAATCTCGATAATTTTCACAGCAGCCTGTTTTTTGGTATCGCGATGAATCACCCTGCATACAACACCTGACGTGCCTCTTCCGATCTCTGCCTCAACATGCCACTGAGGCCATACACTTTCCAAACCATATGTATTCATAAGAAATTCCCCTTCAATCTTTTTAAAGTCCAAACAAAGATTCAATAACACTGTCATCCATAACCCTGTCTGACAGTGGAAGCTCAGCATGTTCCAGCATCACTTCCACATGGTCTTTGATCGCAATGTCAATCAGCCTTTCTGCATCAATGCCTCTAAGCTCAAAGAACAGGAAAGGATTTTCATCCAGCCTTGCGCCTATGCCATACAACACAGCCGCAACATGTTTGCACATGATGGCCCAGTCCGGACAGCTGCATGTAAAACTGATTTCTCTTTCCCGTGGGAAAAGCCCTCTTTCACCAAGAAAGATATCCTGCAACTCTTCCGGGAAGTTTCCGTTGGCAAGTTGTTCAAGACTTTCAATACGCGAACCACATTGCTCAATGATCCACTCACAATCCACCTCCTTAAGTGGACTGATATTGATTTCAATACGATATGGAGCGCTTCGCCTTCCCTGTACACGGGCGGATACTTTGCCTTTCTTTATTTCGAGGTCTACCACTGCACCAGTTCTCACATAGCGCTTGCCTCTTTCAATTCTTGATGCATAGTCCGCATATTGTTCGATGTTGGCACACCATGCCTTGCCCCACCAGCTTTTGGCAATCGTTCTGCCTTCAATCACAACCGGATGATAGACCTTTCCACGCTTTGCGGCGCGTTCTGCACTCTGTTTTGCTTTCCGTATCAGATCTTCTGCAGCAGGTTGTGAATACTGCAATGTATTATCCCAATATTTGCTTCTGACCATATCACATCTCCAGTCTGATGAGCTTCATCAGTTCTTCATTGCTCAGTTCAGTTATAAACTTATCTGCTCCGCCACTTAACACTTTGTCAGAAAGTTCCTGCTTTCCACTGATCAAAGCATCTATCTTTTCTTCAATGGTGCCTTCTGTCACAAGCTTATGCACAAAGACCTTCTTTGTCTGTCCAATGCGATATGCTCTGTCACTTGCCTGGTTTTCCACAGCCGGATTCCACCATCTGTCAAAATGAATGACATGGTTGGCAGACACAAGATTAAGACCTGTACCGGCTGCCCGCAGGGAAAGCACCACGAATGGTACATAGTGTTCCGGATCATTGAATTGTTCGACAATCTTCGTTCTGTCTTTTGGCTTTATACCACCATGGATAATATATCCATCACGATGGAAGATTGTTTTCAAATACTTTGCCAGTGGTTCACACATTTCTTTATATTGTGTAAAGACAAGAACCCTTTCCCTCTTCTCAGCAATGGTTTCACATAGTTCCTTCAACATTGCAAACTTGCCACTGTCACTTTCCGCAAATGTGTCATCCTTGTTGAGCTGGGAAGGATGGTTGCAGATCTGTTTGAGTCTGCCAATGAGTTTGAGAATATAGCCTCTTCTTTCCATACCATCCGCTTCTTCGAGAAACCTTTCCGCATCCACAATCTCCTTACGGTAAAGTACCATCTGCCGTTTGGACAATGTCACTAGATCTGTCATTTCCATCTTATCCGGCAGGTCTTTAATAATGGTCTTATCGGTTTTCAATCTGCGCAGGATGAAAGGAGAAATCGCACCTTTGAGCTTTGCAAGATAAGATGGATCATCTTCAATCTTTTTCTCATACCCTTTAAAGTCCGTACTGCTGCCAAGCAATCCTTTATTGAGAAAGTCAAACAGAGACCAGAGATTGCTGAGATCATTTTCAATTGGCGTACCAGTCATGGCAATACGCATACTGCCAGGAATAGCTTTGATGGTCCGGGTCTGCTTTGTGCGGGGATTTTTGATGGCCTGTGCCTCATCCAGCACAATGCACTTCCACGTAATGTCTTTGAGACCAGCAATACGCATAGCCATACCATAGGTAGTGATGTAAAGGAAAGACGATAACTCTTTCAACTCTTCTTCCAATACAGTTCCACTTCTGCCATGCAGAATGGTAAATGGCAGTGAAGGCGCAAACTTCTGCAATTCTCTTTCCCAGTTACCAATCAAAGAAGCGGGCACAATGATCAGACAATGTTCATCCTTGTTTTGTTCATACAGCTCTTCAAGATACGCAATGACCTGTACTGTCTTACCAAGACCCATATCATCCGCAAGACATGCTCCAAAGGAAAAGCTGTTCAATGCCATCAGCCAGTTGTAACCATCTTTCTGGTAAGGACGAAGACTTGCCGCAAAGTTTTCTGGTAAAGGATAATCCTTCATATCGGAAGGCTTTCTTAACTGATGCAGCATAGCACTCAGCCACTTGCCATTTGTAATGGTCACATGAAGATCCGGGTCATCATCTTCATCACTGCCATAATTTCTTGTCAATGCTTCTTTCAAAGAAACAGTTCCATCATAGTTTTCAACTTTTTCCAGCAGCTGTTCCAGCTTACGGTGGTTGACTTCTACCCACTGTCCTTTCAAGAAGGAAAGACCTTCCTCTTCTTCGAGGAGCTTTGCAATATCCTCTCTGCTCAAAGGCATACCATTGACAGTCAGTTCTGGTTTCTGACTCAAAAGACTGTCAAAACCAAACAATGGTTCTTCATCTTCACCAACCCGCACCGTCATGGAAATAGAAGAATATCTCTTCTTCCACCAGTTTGGTACACGACATGTAATACCACATTTTTCTATTACCGGCACAACTTTCAACATGTCATACATTTCCTTTGCCGTAAGACGGATTGGATGGTAGATGTCACCACTATCCATACATGCCGCAATCCATGGTATTTCAGCAGCAGCTTTATTGAGACACGACAAAAGTGCCAGCAGCAAATCCCTTCTTCCACCATATTCCACCAGGGCGTTTTTCAACGGCAAATGTCTTACCCGTTTCTGCTTATCCCTTGTGGCATAGGTTACAAGAAAAGCAAAGGGATACATCTTATCCTCTGGATTCTCCACAAAGTGAAAGTAAATTCTCTCCGCAACCTTCAGGTTCTGTGTCTTCTTTTCAAGATATGTCCGTACACTGCCTTCATAGGACGCAATTTCATGCGCAAATACAGCATTCAATCTGCTTATCTGCAGATGAATCCATATCTCATCCACAAACTCTGCACCGATGACATATGGCACCCTGCCAATCAGCTCATCAGCTTCATCACTTTCAAACTGAACCTTTGTTTCCTCACGGGCAACTTCCAGTTCCGGCATTCTGCTCAGCTTATGGACAAACCTTGAAGAAAGTTCTACAAGAAACTGCAGGCCAGGAGATAGTGAGGGATTATCATGCAAAAACCCAAGTTCATACAGAAAATGATATTTATCACTTTTATAGAGTGCATATGCCTCATTATCTTCATTCATGTCATCGATGACAAAGCTCTCTTCTGTAAACAACACTTCCATTCTGACCAATTCTTCTTTGTTCATAAACCACATCCTGCATTTCTATATCTGCTATTTATCATACCCCGCAGCCCAAAAAAAGTTTATAGTAATTTTTGTAAATTCCCTGTTGCATTCCATCCAAATAGAGGTATAATAATCAAGCAAGCAATGAGATGCCTCAATAGCTCAGTCGGTAGAGCACTTGGCTGTTAACCAGGGTGTCACAGGTTCGAGTCCTGTTTGAGGCGCCATGCAAAAACCGCTTAACAAAGCGGTTTTTTTGTTATTCATTGGGTATTTAAAAGGGGCTTATTGCCCCTTGTTTCACGCTTTGTGCATATGACGATAATCATCTATGCCACCATTGTGGAAGGCAATACCTGTAATTTCCGGATGGATTACAAGAGCTCTGCCTTTCTGATAGACTGGCATAACAGCATAATCTTCTGTCAGAAGAATCTTTTCTGCTGCAAGATAGTCTTCCCATCTCTTTGTGGCATCAGATGCATCTTCTCAATAGTCTGCAGATTTCACCAACGCATCATAGTCAGGATTGCCGTAACCAGCATTGTTTTCTATATCAAACAAATCCATGAATGTCTCAGGATCTGCATAATCTGGTCCCCACATCGTAAGACCAAGCTGATAGCCCTGTGTCCGCATCAGTTCAAGTCTTGTCTTCTTTGGTTTGGCATTCAATTCTACCTTAAGACCAGTGCAGGCATCCTGCAGCTCTGCCTGAATATTCTCAGCAACAGCCTTGGAAGCTTCAGAGTCTTCAAAAAGAAGTTCGATTGTAATGTCATGACCAAGTTCACTCTTTGCTTTCTGATAATACTCATTAGCAACTTCTGGATCATATTCGATCAGCACACCCGCTTCATCACGGAAATCTTTTCCTTCCTTTGAAAATGCAAAGTCACGTGGCACAATGCCCTCAGCCGCAGCAGAGCCATCTTTCAAAACTTCCTTTGCAATCGTTTCACGATCAATGCCATAGGCAATCGCAGCACGAAGATTCTTATTCTGCATAGTCTCATCATGGAAGTTAACATAAAGGTACCACAAATAACCCGTCAGCCTCTCATTGAAACCATCATCATCCCTGTATTGATCTACCTGTTCAGACTGCAGATTGACCACATCGATATCCCCCTGCTGGTAAGCAAGCAATGCGGACTGTGTATCCTGAATGAACTTGAATGTCACAGTATCTACAGCTTCTTCATCTGTATTGAAGTAGTCTTCATTTTTCACAAAGGTATATTCACTTCCCTGTTCCCAATCATTCATGACATATGGTCCACAATACAACATATCCTCAGGAGATTGTGCATATGTACTTTCATGGGCTTCATAGAATGCCTGGTTCAAGGGAAAGAAGGACGGGAAAGCAAGAAGACCAAGCAGGAATTCACATGGCAATTCGAGTTGTACTTCTAATGTATATTCATCCACAGCACGTACACCAAGTTCTGCAAGATCCATTTCTCCTGCCTTGACACTACCTGCATTCTTTAAATGAATGGTATCCAGAATAAAGGCATATTCACTAGCTGTTTCTGGATCCGCAAGCCGTTGCCATGCATAAACAAAATCATTTGCCGTAACTGGTGTTCCATCTGACCATTTTGCATTTTCATCGAGATGAAATGTATACACCAGACCATCCTCACTGACATCCCAGCTTTTGGCAATTTCAGCAATTGGTTGTCCATTATCATCCAGTGAAGTAAGACCAGAGAAACACATTGACTGCATGATGAAAGAACTGGCATCTGTCGCAATATGGCGGTCCATTGTATTCAAATCCGCATCAATCTGCACAACAACCGCATCACCTTCTTCACTTGTTCCAGCAGGTGCACTGCATCCAGCAACCAATAAACCTGATAACAATGCACAAAATACTTGTTTCCATTTCATAATTCATATTCCCTTTCTAATATTTCTTCCATTCTAATGAAAGAGGAATATGACGAAAATTTACTATCACCACCGAATGTACAACTTTCCCAAATCCGATAATCAGACTCTTTCATGTTTGTCAAAAGAACAAGCAAAAAGGTATCCCACACAATGTGGAATACCTTACTAAACCGATTAAGCTGCGTGACGCTTCTTCAATACATATCCAGCTGCTACTGCACTAATGATGATTGCTGCAGCATATGGAAGTGTTGAATTGTATACACCAGTCTCTTCCTTGTCACTTGCAGGACGCATAGATGCATCTGAAAGCACAATTACATAACTTGATGCATGGCTGAATGGGAATGTAACGGAACCATCTGCTCCAACTGTTGGATCACTCATGAAGATCATTCTGTGATCACTGTTGTAGTAGAAGAGGTTACCAACCTTACCTGCATGTTCTGCACCAACATTGATAGTGAGATTTGCCCTAAAGCCAAAGTCACCTTCGTGTGCAAGTGTGAGCTGTCTTGTAGGATTGTTTCCAGCAAGTTCATTGACAACACCAGAAGGAATTGCACCACTATCAATCATGACACCCATATTGATGTCCTTCAACTCAGTAGCAACAATGTCCTTACCATTGATTGTCCATGTGTAACCATTCATCTTCAGGACAAGTGTTACATCCTTACCCTTGGCAGCTTCAAGAACTTCGCGGGTAAGAACATTTGCATTGCCCATTTCAATAGTAACAGTTTCACCAGCTTCAGCATTTACAATCTCATTGACTGTGTTATTCAGTGTTCCTTCATCTGGTCTTACTGCAGGAATTTCTGGTTCAGTTGGATCAGAAGGATCAACGGATGGATTGTCAATATCTTCAGAAACATAACCTACGATATCATTATCTTCGCATTTTGTCCCTAAAGTAATTTGCCAGTTTTCACCTGCAGGAAGATGCATCCATTGAATGCTATCTCTGTTATGACCGTCAATTGTTTCCGGAATCGCATATGTTTCACCTGCATTTCTGACCTCAAATGAGCTGTAAATCAAATTTCCCTTTGAAGGCTCGCCCTTATAGAGCAAAATTCTAACAAGTGAATTTTGATAAACTGCCGTTCTATTAATATAAGAACCTGGGCCAAACCCTCTTCCATATGTATCATAGAAATTAGATTCCCAATGATCAAAGATCATACCAGGATACATTGCAGGAAGCGGCAATTCATTAGCTTCTGCAACAACTTCTTCATATGTAGCAGATGGATCTGCCATTATAACTCTATCAATACTTGCTCTTCCATAAGCATCGTAATCAAGGCCTGTTTCATCATAATACATGTCATCCAGATAGATCATTTTTGCATCGTTGTACAATGAGGTTAACGAGAATCGTGCCACTACATTTGCAGGTATTACTGCATCATCAACGTAATAATAATTGTCATCTTGCCATCCAGAAAAATCATATTGTGTAGTAATATCTGTTGGCTCATAAATATGAAGATGTTCTTTCAGAGAAGCATATGTCATTCCGGGGTCCGCAATTTCATGTTTCTCTTCTATTTTCAAATTTCCTGTATTGTCATAATAGCTATAACTTGCAGTATATGGAGCTCTATCATACTGTGCATAGATATGTAAGTATCCACTTGAAGCCAATATTTCAGAATCCTGTGTCACTGTGTAATCACCATTAGAAACCCAGCCAATCTGATTCATCCCATCTACTGGAGAAGACATTTCTGGAAGTGCAATACCAAGACCGTTCAGTGTAGTTCTTCTGCTGACATTACTAATTTCAGATTCTTGAACAGGTTCCCAGTCCCAAGAATCTTTATCAAATGCAAATACTTGGAAATTCACATTCATGCTAGGATCAGAATATGCATCTCCATTTTTCACTTTAACGTAATCTGGGTAATTATTCGGAGCAAAGACAAATCTATAGTCATTAGAATTTTCCCTGCGAATCTCCACTCTGTATGCATACCATTCGCAAGAATATCTATCTTCTTCTATTGTCCACTGTCCTGTATAAGCACCTTTTGACTCATCGAAATAAAGATCCAAATATAAATCACTTGGAGCAATATTTGTTTTAGAAGATCTGAACAAGATTTGTGCAGTATCACCCATAGGCTGATTAGCTTCTGCATAAACTGTGATATCAACAACATCGCCAGCCTTAACAAATTCGCCCTGATGAGAAAGCTCTACACTATTAACAGCAGCAATAAACGGATCTTCTTCTCCAATCTCCGGAGCGGTATAGTTATAAGAGAACTTATAAGAACTCATATTTTCCATTACAAGGTCAAATGCGCCAATCGTTTTTCTTACACAGATAGAAGACAATTTATATTCATATAGCTTTTCGACCGAAAGAGTGCTGCCACTATAGTCATGAGAAAAACCAAACTGCTTACCTTCTTCATCAATTGCATCTAATACGAAAGTACGATAAATATTAGTCGATTCGTCATCAATAGTAAATTTCAATTCTATAGAAGCATTACTTCCAAAAGCTTGATTGGTTTCCAAAACCACACCAAGATCTGAGAAATCTTCTTCGCTATTAAAAACAGCACCATTCTCATCAAATGTTAATGACTTCACGCCGTTATCAAATCCATCATCCGAAACTACAAAATAATACATCCAGGTAAACTCTAATCCAGACTCATAATCATTGAGTTTAGTCTCTGATGTACTATTTGTATTATTATCAGTAACTGTAAGGTTACTGATGTAATATGTTCCTGGCAGATAATCTGTTAATGGAATTTCTACAAAATATTGATTTTCTTCAGTTCCCTTTTCCAAATCATACCTTGTATATCCTCCCGATATGGAGCCGAGATTAATATACACATGCTGAATCCCAGAATCCGCATCATATGCATAGACATTGATTCTGACAGTATCATCTGTTGTGAATTCACCCTTATTGTTAACAATTTCAACTCTCTCGATTACAGGATCGTTGATGTCATCAACAACACTATTTGCAGCAACCTCTGTCTGTTCAGAAGAAGTTGTTACTTCTGGTGTTGTTGAAGGTGTTGGTGTTTCAACTACTTCCGGTGTCATTGAAGGCACTGGTGAACTTGTCGGTTCTGCAGACTCTGCAGGAACCTCTGAAGGTACAGGTGTTTCTGTTGATTCAGGAACACTTGTTGTCACAGGTGTCTCTGTCGGAGCTGTTGTTTCTTCCGCAAGCACTTGTGCTATTGGAGATACTCCTGTTCCGATCACCATTGCGAAAGCTGCGAGACCTGTGAAGAATCTTTTCACTGTTTGCTTCATCTTTTTCCCTCCGCTTCTAATGAATAGATTTCCGCAATCTACTTACTTAGACAACGCAGGGACGCAAAAAGATTTAAAAATTGGAAGAATTTTTAATTTTTAGGCAAAAAGACAAGTCATTAAAAAAAATGTTTGCACAATCACAAAAAAGTGCTATTATACAGATACACAATATAACGCATAACGATATATCACCATACGTTATATTGCTGATCTATATATAGAAGGAGGTGCATTGTATGAAATCCAATCCTTTGACTGAGTCAACATTTTACATTCTATTAGCTTTAGTTGATGAACCACTTCATGGCTATGGAATAATTAAAAAAATAGAATTACTTAGTCATAAAACCATTATTTTGGCAGCTGGAACATTGTATGGAGCTCTTGAAAATTTAAAACAAACCAATCTTGTTGAGCAATTGCCAACAGAAGATAAATCAAGACGCAAAATATATCAAATTACTCACGAAGGTTTGGGAGTATTAAAAAAAGATTATTTGAGAATGAAAAATCTTTGTATTATTGCAGAAAATATTTTAGAAAAAGGAGAGAAATAGTATGTTTATTATTAAACCTTATTTAGGAAGTCTTTCAGTTGAAAAGTATTTAAACAAAAAAGCAAGCAAAGGCTATATATTGAAAAGTATTAATTCATTTGGTTTATTTGTCCCATTACGATTAGATGCATATCAATTCACAAAAACAAACAATACCAATAGAGTGTATAGAATTGATTCTCGTAAAATCAACAAAGAAGATTTCAATGAATACAAACAGATTTTTATCGACGATGGATGGCATTATTTTAATGAAAATTATGCGAATGATGAATTTAATGTAGATCATATATTCTATTCTGATAATCCTCTAAAAACTGAAATATTTTCAGATGAAGCATCTAAAAATCAAAGAAATAGAGATAATGCTGCATGTAGTTTATATAAAGGTATTTTCCTTTGTTTAGCATTCTTATTTTTATCAATAATCTTTCCAAATGCTTTTTCAGGAAGTGATAATACAATAATTGGATTTATTTTGCACAATTTATATATAATTGTTGCTATTCTCATTATTATTGTATCAATATATAGATATAGAAAATATAAATAAAAAATAGTCACCTGCGGTGACCGTTTTGGATGGAGCAGATGCCAAATGGTATCTGCTTTTTATATAATTGAGTCATGATTGACACGAATATTTATACTGTGTTCCCTGAATACGGCGCCTTTACCTGCGATGACGTCAAATACGATCCCAACAAGGTCCGTATTCAAGATCTCTTATTCCCTCACTACAACTGGATTGAAGAACTTTTTAAAGTTGGCAAGTTAAGACCATGTGTTCTCGATAATATTCAGAAGACAATGCTTTGTGATTCCGTTTACCTTGGATTTGATCTTTTTGAATGTGCTTCCTGCAAAAATGTTACTGTAGTTCACAAAAAATGTCATTCCCGTTTCTGCCCTTCCTGCGGTGTTAAAGTTCAGAGACTTCATGCAGCACGTGTCAAAACATTCTGTCCGGATGTTGAACATCGCCATTTTGTTTTCACGATTCCCGAGTCCTATCGTGTCTGGTTCCGCAGGGACAGATCTGCCCTTAATCTGCTGTATGTCGCTGCCAGAAACACTTTATGCAAAGTACTGAACGAATCCATCTACAGAAAAGAGAAAACGGCAGAAAAACGGTAAGATTCGAAACGACAAAGACAATTACTATCTTTACCGCAATTTCAAAAATCAGAATGTGTTTGGTATGATTGCCACAATTCACACTTTTGGAAGAGCGCTCAACTGGAACCCTCACATTCATGCTCTCATTCCGGAAGTGGTTTATGATCCGAAGAAAAAGACATACAAAAGAGTTAAATATTTTGACTATACAAATCTCCGGAAGACATGGACGTATGAACTGAACCGTCTTCTGATCCAGCACTTTGGCAAACAGTTTTATAAAGTCACTAACCAGAGCTATATCGACCAGGAAAACGGATATTATGTCTATGCCAAACAGCAGGAGAACAGAAAAGGATCTGCTTCTGATAATGTAGGTGCGTGTGTAGAATATATGATGCGTTATGCCGCACGTCCTGCTATGGCTGAAAGCAGAATTCTCAGTTATGACAGAAAGAGTGATATAGTCGAATGGTATTATGATGACCATAAAACAGGAGAACGTATTGTCGTAAAGGAACTGGCTGTTGAACTTCTCAAGAAAATGATCATTCATATTCCAGACGAAAACTTTAAAACAGTACGTTATTATGGTTTCTATAATCCCAAGCAGTCAGATATTCTAGATCTTCTTCACGAACAGCTTGATGACGACAAGCAGAAGAAAAACACAAAGGAAAAGAGAAAAGAACTGTTCCGCAAAGCACAGCTCAGACACCGTTGGAGAACAAGTGTTCTCGACTGCTTCAACCGTGATATGCTTCGATGCATCTGCGGAAGAGAGATGCAGTATATATATTCTTACAACCCATTGGAAGGAAAAACAAATGACAGAGACTACCGGCAACACTGTATTGATGAAATGCGAATATTGCGGATACGAAGAATACCTCCCACTTAGTGATCTCTTACTATTGAGAGAACTCCAACCATTTGATCCTGAAGATCACGTTCTTTGCCCGTTTTGTCTTCATGATATGTATCGTAAAGACTCACACCATTTCACAAATCAAGACAAATAATCGATACCAAAACAAAATGTTGTTTTCATAATGGCTTCTCAAGAACATTAAATAGCCAGAACAAATGGTGTGTCATTTTTATGCCATAGCGACATTTTAGGAAACGCATGCAAATTCTTATAATATAAAAAGGGGGCATAGCCCCTTTTCACATTCATACCGCATGTATATGCCGATAGTCATCCACCCCGCCATTGTGGAAGGCGATTCCGCTAAACTCCGGATTAATCACAAGTGCTCCACCCTTCTGATAGACAGGAATAATACCATAATCTTCTGTCAGGATGATCTTTTCTGCTTCAAGATAATCTGCCCATCTCTTTTCAGGATCAGAAGCATCCTCTCCATAGTTGGCAGACTTTACAAGTGCATCATAATCCGGATTGCTGTAACCAGCATTATTTTCTGTATCAAACAGATCCAGGAATGTCTGTGGATCCGCATAATCCGGTCCCCACATTGTCAGGCCAATCTGATATTCCTGTGTCCGCATCATTTCCAGTCTTGTCTTCTTTGGCTTGGAATTCAGATTAATCGTCAGTCCAGGACATGATGATTGCAACTGTGCCTGAATATTTTCCGCAACTGCCTTGGACGCCTCTGAATCTTCAAAGAGAAGTTCTATTGTCACATCCCCACCAAGTTCTGCCTTTGCTTTTTCATAATATTCTTTTGCCAGGTCCGGATCATATGTAGACAATACACCCGCTTCATCACGGAAATCAGTTCCTGAAGAAGAGAAGGCAAAGTCGCGTGGCACAAGCCCTTCAGCCGCAACAGATCCATCCTTTAATACTTCTTCCGCAATCGTCTTGCGATCAATACCATATGCAAGTGCAGCTCTGAGGTTTTTATTCTGCATTGTCTCATCATGGAAGTTTACAGAAAGATACCACAAATACCCTGTCAGCCTCTGGTTGAATCCAGGGTCTTCTTTATATTGATCTACCTGTTCAGACTGCAGGTTGACAACATCAATATCCCCTTGTTCATAAGCAAGCAGGGCAGACTGTGTATCCTGAATAAACTTGAATGTCACTTCATCTACTGAATCGGCATCTGTATTAAAGTAGTCTTCGTTTTTCTCAAAAGTATATTCGCTTCCCTGTTCCCAGGAACTCATCTCATATGGTCCACAATACAGCATATCTTCAGGAGATTGCGCATAAGAGTCCACATGAGATTCATAAAATGCACGATTTAACGGGAAGAACGACGGGAAAGCAAGCAGTCCCAGCATAAATTCACATGGGAGTTCAAGTTGTACCTCAAATGTATGTTCATCAATTGCCCGTACACCGAGTTCACTGACATCCATTTCACCAGCATTGATCTCTGCTGCATTTTTGACATGAATTGTATCTAAAATGAATGCATATTCACTGGCTGTTTCTGGATCATCAAGCCTTTGCCATGCAAAGACAAAATCATCTGCTGTAACAGGTGTTCCATCTGACCATTGTGCATTTTCATCAAGATGGAATGTATACGTCATGCCATCCTCACTCACATCCCAGCTTTTTGCAAGCTCTGCAACCGGCTGCCCATTTTCATCTAAAGACGTCAATCCCGAGAAGCACATTGTCTGCATAATAAATGAACTTGCATCTGTCGCAATATGGTGATCCATCGTATTCAGATCCGCATCAATCTGTACAACTACGGAAGAACCATCCTCCCCATCAGATGTTTCTCCGTTTGATGGAGCACTGCAACCAGCAAACAAAGTTGCAGCAATCACTAAACTGCACATGTTTTTCCATTTCATAAACTATCCCCTTTCATATATTTGTTTCTATTTTACCGAAGGAAAATCAATATGCAATTTATTTTCATGGCAAAATGTAATTTCTTTCTGTATTTGTGAAAATGCGTCATTTTCTTTCATTTTCTGGTGCTTGCAATAATGAAAAGAAGCCATTCTCTTTATCTAAAACCCCAGCAGAATACTCCCACCTCTACAGGTGGTGAGATGAATGCTGGTTTTTTATTTTCTATAGGAAAAGTAGAAATGTCTATAGCTGGCTGCTATAAT
>CASEPS010000032.1 GCA_949289855.1 uncultured Erysipelotrichaceae bacterium | reverse complement strand
ACTTGTATTGTTCGTTCATTCTCAAATCTACCTTTCTCAAAATGATACCTCCCATAAGCAAGACAGTTATTATACCATCAGTGGGACATTATCATTTTCAAACTAGAGAACATGTACTGGTGCTGTAGCGATATGCTTGACTTACAATTTTCCTGTTTTATACTAGCCTATGCGGATTGAAAGTTTTACCGCATGGAGGAGTATTTCAGATGAGTTACGCAATCGTTTACAGCAGCAGAACAGGCAACACGAAGCTGCTTGCCGAAAAGATGCATGCTGAGCTGAGTGAAGAATATTGTATCTACTACGGTACACCAGATGATAAGGCATTGAATGCAGATATGCTGTTTGTTGGTTTTTGGACAGATAAAGGCACCTGCGATGTTGAAACAAAACAATTCCTTGAAAAGTTACATAACAAGAAGGTATTCTTGTTTGGAACAGCAGGATTTGGTGGATCACAGCAGTACTTTGATTCCATTCTTGAAAGGGTAAAGGAAATCCTTCCGGAAGATAACCATGTGGTTGGTACCTTCATGTGCCAGGGAAAGATGCCAATGTCTGTGCGCAGATATTATGAAAGCAAGCTCTTGGAAGAAAAGGAACATGATAAAGTCGAAAAGATGATTGAAAATTTTGACATGGCACTTGGTCATCCAGATAAGACAGATATGAGCGCATTGGTCAATTCCACAAAACATATCAATATTGCATGTTGAACCAGAGTAGAGAACTCTGGTTTTATTTTGCTTAAGGAAAAATCTATTTTTTGGCAAATGTCTTAAATTAGATTTGCTATGTTGTTATACAGCTATACTACAAGTATGGATATCAGAAAAGAGATTGTTGTGATCAGAGAAATCCTTGGCTTGACGCAAAGAGAGTTTGCACAAGCGCTGCATGTTGCTTTTGGAACAGTTAATAGATGGGAATCAGGAGAGAGAAGCAGAGCTTGCCAATGTTAGAAAAGTATACAGTTTTGCGTTTCGAAAGGGTATATATTTCAATATGCTATATGAGCAGTTGTTGAAAGAAGAATATAGTTCGGAAAATGTACTTGTATTGTTTCATGGCTCTAATAGTGAGATTTCCTTTCCAATAGATCTGGATCATTCCCGTTCACTTAACGATTTTGGTAAAGGATTTTATCTAAAACCCCAGCATTCATCTCACCACCTGTAGAGGTGGGAGTATTCTTCTGGGGGGTTAGATAAAATAGTCATGTGAACAGAAAAGAAACAGGCACTTGTCAGTGCCTGTTAGTCGGAGTGGTGGGATTCGAGCCCACAACCTCGGACAGAAGTTTTTCCATTATCATCAGGTATAAGATTGTTCATCATAATATCCTGTATTGTTCAGGAGACACTGATGATATCCGGATAGAATTTCTATCATTGAACTTCTTCCAAATACGCTATCAAAACCGAACTTCTCTGGATATGAAAATGGGTGTGCTATGATGAAGCCATTTTCTTCGCTTCCGTCTCTCGTTTTTTCGCCTCTGATGCTGGCAGGCATGCCATTGAACCAAGGGCTAAAGCGGCAGCAACATTCAGATCATCGAGTGCACGCACATAATATGCAAGATCAAATATCTTTTTATAAACTTCATTATCCGACAGAAGTTCTTGTTGATGCTTGTTAATATATTGTGCAATGCTACCCGAAATAGCTATCATAAATACTGGCTCAACTTTTTGATGTTGAAACTGACAAAGATGATAATACGTCATCACATTTTGCAGTATTTCTTCTGTCAGCTGCATATCGTTTATAGCAAGGAACCCATACATTCCAATCAAAGCATGACACGATTGGAAATGACCGTGTCTTGCAATCTTGTCCAGCATCTTTACATCATTGTTTTTGCTTGCTTCTGCATATAATTTGTCTAGATCTTCATTGGCAATACTTTCATCTAACCCAGAACGATCCAGCTTGCGATAGCGTTCGCTGTTTTTCTTAGCATATTCATACCATGGTTCAATCCGGTCTTCATCAAGAAGTTTCAGAACAAATTCCATATATGGCTTCAAATACTCATATTCTTCAACTTCTGGATTCTGCAGGAGTTCACGCAATCGATTTTGCTTATCCAGTTTCTTTACATATGGCAAGATCTGTGTGGTTGCAGCAATTGCTCCGCAGCATTGCCCCAAAAATGAAGCTTCTTCCTGAATCGATTCATAAATATGATATGCGGCTGAAAACTGACCATAGCGGATATCATCCACAAGCATATCTTCCATCAGATCTACTACTGGCTGGATGTCATCTCGCGTGACAGAGTCTTTCAGGTGCATGGATTTGTGGTAATCATACATGAAATGACCAAGTTCATAAGCTTCGAGCTTTTGGAGTTCTTCAAAATGCTGCAACCGATATTTCACCATAATGCACTTGGCATCCACGTTGCCATTATAAGCAGCCTTTTTCATCAGTTCCATATCATTGTTCTGCAAAGCTTTTTTATAGAATCCGACTTGTACATCGTACTTTCTCTGCTCACAAATCTTCAGGCCCTTATCCGCATACTTATAGCCTTCATCTTTCAACTTTTGCATCTCTCTTATAGCATGATTCAGATTTTCATTGACACCGCCACTGCCATCTGTCTGCAGTAATGCCATGACATAACGGCATTTCTGATCTGTTGTTTTATTGAGACTTCCCATGCCTTTCTTTGCATAAGAAGCAGCCTTTTTAAAGTCTTGTGGACAAGGATCATCACCGAAATAATAATCATAAGCAAGATTTCCTACCGCTGTCATATTGTCTTTTTCAGCTGCTTTTTCCATGAGTTCTCTAGATTTGTTGATATCTTTTGCCACACCTCTTCCCTGCAAATACATTACCGAAAGATTGCACATTGCACTTGCGTCGCCTTGTTCTACAGCCTTTGTATACCAATAGACAGCATGTTCATTATTTTGTTCGTAATGTATGCCTTTATCAAATCCGTAGGCGAGTTGGAACTGAGCCCATCGATCGCCTGTTTCTGCTGCATCCGGATAAAAACGGCTGGCATCTTCAGGATATCCTCCAAAGCAATACACTTGTGCTGCCAGAACTGGATCAAGAAGCGATCCTTCACTTTCTGCTTCTTTTAACAACCGTGCGGCTTCTTTCATATAATCTGTCCATGAGGTTCCATATCGATCCAACAGATACTGTGCCTTTTTTACCTTTGCGTGTCGGTTTCCATAGCTGATCGCCTTGTCAACATATGCCCATTCATCAAGATCATGCCGCAAAGACAACCTGTAGTAGTACTCGCCTAAATCTTCCGGTGTTTTCTGTTTCTTCTTGCCAAATCCGAAAATTCCCATAACCCGTCTCCTGTTTTAATTATTGTACAATATTCTGGTCCCATATAACTAAACATTATTTTAGTGCAGGTCTTTTCGACTTTTTCAAAGCAATGTAATCAACAGATTTTTGTCTTGACCATAAAGAAAAAAAGCACTTTTCAGTGCCTTTAAGTCGGAGTGACGGGATTCGAACCCACGACCTCTTCGTCCCGAACGAAGCGCGCTACCAAACTGCGCCACACTCCGATTGCCTTTGCGCATGAATGATTATAACACGGCATAATCAAAAATCTATATTGAATTTTGTGACTTTGGAAAAACGGTACTGCTAAAGGTCATACACATACATTCTCACCATGTTGTTTGTACCTTCTTCCTGTACCATGCAATAGAATTTCCAGCCATACCGTTCATAGAAGGCTGTATGGTCTGTGATGAGGTAGAGGTATTGTATGTTAAAGGTGCGTATATCTTCAATCACTGTTTCTAACAGTTTCTTTGCAAGTCCCTTGTTGCGATAGTCTTCTTCTACATAGAGGGCACATACATTTGGCGTCAGGTCCTTTCTTGTATGGAAGTCATTTTCAATGAACCCAATACCACCGATGATTTTGTTATCATCTATGGCTACATACCATTGGGGAATGCTATTTCCCACTATGCACTCTTCTATACTTTGTGCGTAATCTTCTGCTGGAATGCCCCATTTGTCATGAAACCAGTTTGCGGCTTCCTCTTTGTATGTGGGATGTTCTTTCAGTTTGTAAATCTGTACCATGGCTCTATCGTGTCACGGAAGAAGGAAATGAACAATAGTGTGATTGTATTTTGTTAGAAGAAAATGGTAGTTCCATGTACAATAGGACGTATGTTAAATGTAACAGTGAATAACTTCAAGGAAATGCTTGAAAGTGAAAAACCAGTGCTTCTGTTCTTTCACTCTGCCTGGTGCACAGGATGTGGACCACAAAGGGAAGTGCTCTGCACATTGGAAAAGGAATATGAAGATGTAGTCTTTGGCATGGTGGATGCGGACAGGGAAGTGGAGATCAATACACTATTGAGGGTATTCCATCTGCCGGCATTGTTTCTTTTTGTAAAGGGTAAGGTTCTTGATTATCGTAGTGGGTTTCAAAGTGATGGGAATGTGCGTGAGATGTTAGAAAAAAGATTCCTCAACAAGTGAGGAATCAGTTGAAGTTGTATTGGGTGACAATCGGCTTTCTGCCGGTTGTTTTATCATTGTAGTATTCATAGAAACATAGACCAAGGAAACTGCCGGAAATGTTATACACATTGTCATAGCCATGTGCCTGCAGGGCAAGCACCGCATTGTAACTTCTTTGGCCTGTGCGGCAATGGACATAGACTGGCTTGTCCTTTGGCACTTCATGTATTCTCTTTCTTAACTGGCTGAGCGGAATATTGATGGCATTGACAATATGTCCTGCGTCATATTCCATTTCTTCCCGTACATCGAGAATATATGCACCTTCTTCTACAAGCTTTCTTACATCAGTTACCTTCACCTGTCGGAATGTCTTTTCCAACAGGTTTGATGCGGTCATACCGGCAAAGATTGTGGCTTCCCGGGCTGTGGAAAATGGTGGGGCATAGCAGAGTTCCAGGTCCATAAGGTCATAGATGGTTCCATGGAAATGAATGACGGTTGCGGCAATGTCTGCTTTCTTTGGTGCATCACCCTTTGAAACAGCCTGTACACCAAGTACCGTTCCATCTGGAATGCGATAGATGAGTTTATAGTGCATAGGTACAGCTCCAGGCATGATGGAAACCCTGTCCTGTGGTATGACATAGACAGAATCATACGGAATACCGGCTTTTTCGCATTGTGCTGCGCTAAGACCAGTAGCGGCCGCGTTGTAGTCAAAGACTTTGATGCAGTTGGAACCAATGAAACCAGTATTGTGGACTGGTCTATGCATGATGTGGTCTGCTACAGTTCTGGCTTCTTTCTGGGCAGGACCAGCCAGAGCTAACATCATTGGTTTGCCGGTGATGGCATTGCTTACCTCTATGGCATCACCTGCCGCATAGATGTCAGGATCACTTGTCTGGTAGTTTGCGTCCACGATGATCGCACCACGGGCATTGAGTGTTAAACCGGCATCTTTAGCAAGGCGTGTATCCGGACGTACACCTACTGACATCAGGATGGCATCACTTTCAATGATCTTGCCAGATGCCAATGTCATATTGTTATGATCAAAGGAAACAAGCTTGTCACCAGTGATGACATTAACGCCATGGTCAATCATTTCCTTTTGCAATATCTGTACCATGTCATAATCAAAGGTATTGAGAATCTGAGGCAGGGCTTCTACCACAGTAACATCATAGCCTGCTTCTTTCAGGTTGACAGCAGCTTCAATACCGATGAAACCACCACCGACAATGGAAACCTGTTTTGCCTGCTTCTCTTTGAGGAAACGGTACAGTGTTGTTGTATCATCTACGGTTTTGAGGGTGAACACATCTGCCGTTTCTATGCCTTGTACTGGTGGTACAAAGGCATTGGTACCTGTCGCAAGAATGAGTTTGTCATAGCTTTCGCTATAGGTTCCTTTCTCTGTTTTGACAACAATGGTCTTGTCTTTGCGGTTGATAGAAACCACTTCCTGCCTGGTGCGCACGATGATGTTATAGCGGGCCAGGAATTGTTCCGGGTTCATCATGATGAGTTTTTCATCACTATCTACCATATCGCTTAACCGGTAAGGTAAAGAACAGTTGGAATAGGAAACATACGGACCTTTGTCAAAAATGATTATTTCTGCTTCCTCATCCAGTCTTCGTAAACGGGCTGCAGCACCAGCACCGGCTGCTACACCACCAACAATGAGAATTTTCATAACAACCTCCGTGTTCTTTTCTTTAATGTGATTGTATAGGTCATCATTTAACAGTTCAATTCATTTGCCCAGAAAAAAGACACCTGTATCAGGTGTCAGTTGAAGACGCTTCCAATGGTAATGGAAGGGTCAAGGCTTAAGACGACATTATTGATGTAATCATTGTAAATAGACTGGTAGTTTGGAAGTACAGCATCAGTCAGAGAAGAGAAGGGGTAGACATGGACATTGGCATAGCCTGCATCATGGTAGCTGTACAGCAGGTCAGCTCTTGCATTTTCCACTTTGACTTCAACATTGTCTCTATCTACTGTTTTGACAATGTCAACCACACCTGCCATACCGATGTTATTTTCCAAAGCATCCTGTTCACTGACAAGGTTGCCCATGGCATAGTAACAGATGGTTTTGCCGTTGTTGATCCAGGAAACAGGCTGGATGACATGTGGGTGGTTGCCGACAATGATGTCAGCACCTGCTTCTGACATGGCAAGGGACAATTGCTGCTGGTCCGCATTGACTTCCATGGCATATTCTGTACCCCAGTGTGCTGCTACTATCACAACATCTGCCATTTCATCTGCTTTGCGGATTTGTTCGAGCATTTCATTGCGGCGGTCAGTGTAGGTTACACCATCTCCATAGATGTTGACCATCCATTCTTTGCCAACAGGAGGCTGCAGTCCATTACAGCCATATGTCCAAGAAAGAAAGGCATAGGTAATGCCATTGACTTCACCTGTTTTGATCATGTCTGCTTCTTCTTTGGAACGGGCAGTTCCGGCATGAATGACATTTTGTGTATCCCAGAATTCAAGGGAAGAAGTAATACCTGCTTCGCCCATGTCCAGGGAATGGTTTGTGGCAGTGGAGACAAGGTCAAATCCCATATTGACCATATCTCTGCCAAATTCCTTTGGACCATTGAAGGCAGGGTAACCACTCAGTCCAAGTTCTGTACCTCCAAGAATGGTTTCCTGGTTGTAATAGGCAAGGTCATACTTTGCGGCATGTCCTGCAATTTCTCCCATCATCGGTTCAAAGTTGTATACAGTTGAACGACCCCAGTCACTGGCATCAAGCCAGATGCCTTCATGTAACAAGGCATCACCTGTCATGAATAAACTTGCCCGATAGACTTGCGGTTTGCTTTCAGCAGTTGTGGAAGGTGAAGGTGTGACTGCTGTTACCTGGTTATCATTGTTGTCTTTGTTTGTGAAAAGGTACACACCAACTGCGACAAGAGAAAGTGCTGCCGCAACCGATGTGACAATGGCTATGGTTTTACGAATGTTGTTCTTATGCTTCATATGTCCCCCCTCATAGAGCTACTTCAAACAATACCACAGCTTTCTCATATTGACACATGCATATTCACTTCTTTCCATAATGGATTGTTGTACCATTCGCTATCTGCTGAAAAAAGAGAACCAGCTTCTTTATCTTCTTTCAGCCAGTACATCAGCCAGGCAGTCACATAGCCATCTCCTTCATATAACATTTTCCCATGGTCCCCATTGATGCGCAGTGCAGAAACATGTGGTCCTTCAAGCAATGAATTGATTTTTTCAACACCTTCTTTTGTGATGACGTCATGTTCTTCGGACGCAATGACCATCACTGGTGTATTGATTCCTTCGGGGTTATAGGGAATATGCAGGGCTTCTGCCAGTTCCATTTCCGTAGGAGAAAGGCTGACAGCACATGTATATAGCTTCCCATATGTTTCATCTTTCAGGGCATTGAATACGCCAACACCACCTTGTGAATGACCGGAAATACCAATATGTGCAGTGTCTGCTTTGTGGTAGAACAGACTACCATTTTGTTTCATTCCTGTTTAGAAGAAAGGCAATTGACGCATTGGCAGAGTCACCAGAAAAAGTGGAAGTATCTTCATTGCCAATGACGATGAAACCCCATGAAGCAAGATGCTCAAACAGGGCGGGATAGGTTGAGGCTTTGACACCTGTGCCATTGACAAAGACGACAAGTGGATATGTTTTGTTGCTGTATTCCATTTCTTTTGGGTAATGGATAATATAGTTTCCCCAGTCTTCGGGTGCTTCTTCTGTATAGACAGCTGTTTCATATGGCCCCATGTGCATATATTTTTCTTCGAGTGTCCCACCGGTTTTGACTTTTTCTGTATAGTTTCCTGGCACAAATGGTCTTCCTGACAGGATAAACAGCAACAGGATGAGTAACAGAATAAGAACAATGATGATGACAACGATCCATAAGAGAATACGTAATATGAGTTTCATGGTTTCCTCCTTGACTTTTCACGGGATTGATTTCATCATATGTTACGTGCTGAGTCAATTGTATCAGCGAAAATGGGACAATCCGGGAGGTTTTGTATCATCGTATGCATGGCAACAATCAGGAAAAGAATACCTATGTGAGAAAACAAATTCTCAATACATTACTGCACATGATGAAAGAACAGGACTTTGATTCTATTGTCATCAGTGACCTGACAAAGCAGGCAGGTGTGGGACGGGCATCGTTTTATCGCAATTATGCTGATAAGAAAGATGTGCTCATCCAGGAAGCAGAAAGATTGCATAAAGAGTGGAAGGAACAGTTTGAAAGTGAAGAACATACAGAAGCAAATGAATTACTCATCAGCCTGTTGGACTTTTACAAGGCACATTCTGTTTTTTACCTTTCTCTGTATGATGTTGGTCTTACTTCCATTATTCAGGACAGCATTGTGGATCAAAAAGCAATAACACCTGATATGCCAAACGCCATTGCCTATCTGCAGTCATCTCTTGCCTACATGGTATATGGCTGGGTGATAGAATGGGTGAAGCGCGGCATGATGGAATCTGGAACAGAGCTTGCCATGATGTTTGCGCAGACTGAAAAAGAAAGGATGACAAAATGAAAAAGTGGATATTGCAGCATCCCATCAGAGTCAATATTATCTATTGGCTTATCTATATCATCAGTTTCTTTGCGGTGGAAAGAATTGTGACCGTTCCCAGGTATGTCATCCATTCACCACTCGATGATATGATTCCCTTTACCAAATATGCCATTGTGTTCTATGTTCTCTGGTTTCCCTATATTGCCTTTAGTCTGATTTATTTTGTATTGAAGAGTGAAAAGGTGGACTTCTGGAAATTATCAGTATCATTGATGATTTCTATGATGCCAACACTTCTCTTCTATCTGCTCATGCCAAATGGTATTCATCTCAGACCGGAAACGGTGGAAGGAAATGATATCTTCGCCTGGGCAGTGCGCATGATATGGAAAAGTGACAATACATGCAATGTATGTCCAAGTCTTCATGTCATTGTGACAGTACTTATCGATATGGCATGGAGTACTGCAGCTATCACAAAAGACAAACCGGTATGGCGGTGGACTTCGCATGTGGTAGATGTTTTGATCTGTGCTTCAACGGTATTATTGAAGCAGCACAGCATCATCGATGTGTTCTGTGGTATTGCGGTTGCGGTCATCGTACGTGCAGGAATAGAGTGTATTTTTGATAAAAACACAGAAAATAGTACCCTGAATGTGTGATTTGATATGAATTGTTATGCCTTTTGTATGATTCTGTGGTAGTGTTCGTGCGTTAAGAGGGAGATTATTATGTTAAAAGGAACGAAGTTCTTGCGTGTTGGTGCAGTTCTTGAAATCATTATCGGAGCTGTATCACTGCTTGCTGTATGGGGCATCCTTGACGCAGCTACAGAAACTTTTGTGCCAAATGAAACAGTTGGGGCTAATGTGCTTCTTTCTGCTGTTGCTGTATATGGCATCCACATCTTTGAAGTGGTGGCTGGTTTGTTTGGTCTTGTTCGTACAAACCACAAGTCATATGTTGCACTGCTGTTTGGTGCTGTCCTGTTCTTCAGCAACTTTGCACAGTTCTTTATGTATGAAAGCGCAAGTGTAATGGAAACAGCAATTCATGCAATTTCCCTTGTTGTGCCATATATTTATTTCCAGGGCGCAGTAATGAATATGATGAGGAGTAAGTAAAATGAAAAAGTTTATTGAAGAATTCAAAGCATTTGCTGTGAAGGGCAACGTGCTCGACATGGCAGTCGGTGTCATCATTGGTGGCGCCTTCACATCTATTGTCAACAGTCTTGTCGCAGATGTGTTCACACCAGTTCTTGGTATGATCACTGGTGGTATTGATTTCTCTGGTCTGTCCTTCGGTATTCTCGATGCACAGATTATGATTGGCAACTTCCTGAATGCGGTCATCAGCTTCCTGCTCACTGCATTCTGCGTATTCCTGATTATCAAGGCTGTCAACAAGATCACAAAGAAGAAGGAAGAGGAACCAGCACCTGCTCCGGAACCAAGTGCAGAAG
The DNA here is from genome assembly GCA_949289855.1 of uncultured Erysipelotrichaceae bacterium. GTDB lineage: Bacteria > Bacillota_I > Bacilli_A > Erysipelotrichales > Erysipelotrichaceae > Bulleidia. Next base: position 10,190 of record CASEPS010000032.1, on the reverse strand, counting down.
AAGTATTGCTGACAGAGATTCGCGACCTTCTCAAAAATAAGTAAGAAAGTTAAAGCTGTATGTTTCGCACATACGGCTTTTTTGTTATCTGAAAAAAGCCGGTGCGATTTGTACACCGGCTGTACGAACAAATTGTACGTCTCTTTACAGTAATGTCAGAATCCATTCCATGAGTAACACACATCCACAACTTGCACAGGCAACCGTAAACATGGACTTGCCAATGAAGGAGAGTCCTATGCCCACAAGCAATGCGCATAGTCCGGCAAGGGGGTTGGATGTTGCCTCAAGGATGGCAGGAAATGTCATGACGGCAATCGTAACATAAGGAACATAGTAAAGGAACGAACGGATGAAACGGCTTTTGATCGGCTTGCGAAACAAAGTCAGTGGAATGACGCGGATGGCATAGGAAACAACTGCTGAAACAAGAATATACAGTGTGATGGATTTCATTGTGCGCCCTCCTGATGTGGCTTGAGTATTGCAGCAAGGCTTGCAATGAGAATGGTCAGAACGATGGTTTTTGTGCTGCTGTCGAGCTGTGAAAGAATGGGCAGATAAGAAGAAAGACCACTCAGTACAAAGGAAAAGATGACAGCGATGGCAACAGCCTTGTCTTTGCGGGAAGGTGGCACAATGATGGCAATGAACATGCCATAAAGTGCAACTGAAAGTGCATTGACAATGTTGGCAGGCAGACCATTGCCGGCAATGATGCCAAGGCTTGTGCCAAGTGCCCATGGGGGAACTGAAATAAGCAATGCCCCATAGACATACCATGGATTGACATACCCTTTGCGGTTGATGGTAATACCAAAGATTTCATCGGTGATACCATAACCTGTGATAAGCCGGTGGATGAACTTTGTCTTTGGGTGAAAGCGCTGGGACAAAGCTGTGCTCATTAACATGTATCTGGCATTTGCGACCAGTGTTGCCAGTGCCATGGCTATGTAAGAACCATTGGCAAGAATGACCTGCAGGCCTGCATATTCTCCAGCTGATGCCAGGTTGAACATACTGAAGAAAAACCCTTCCACTGATGTCATGCCGGCATTGCGCATAGCTATGCCAAGGGAGAATGAAACAGCGAAATATCCCAATGCGATGGGAATGCCATCGCGTATACCTTCAAGTAGTACAGAACGTTTGTTTTTCATGGGAATTATTATGTAACGATGATGTTTTTTTCGCAATATCCTATGCAGTCAGACTGTACTTTTTGTGCCTTTTCCCCTATAATGAAAGCAGTTAGAAAGCTTATAACTGAATTCCTGGTACAGGTGGTCCAGCAGAAGAAGTACAGCATTCTGTAACGTCTATGTTTTCTCCTTACCGCTCTCTATGCCAGATCATTATCATTGTTGTTGATGGCATACGGAAGGATTGGTGCAGGATGGTATGCAAATACTTCTGACGAAGGAGACAAGGTTACGGGAATCGGTTAGGGGTCAGCGGTTGCGCTGGCCTTTTTTGAAATGAGGTGTTTTTATGCAGATGGATGAATCGTTTTACCAGCATATGTATGATACAGAATTTGTTGCCAGGGTGCTGCGCTGCACACCATATCAGGATGGCTATGCCATTGTACTGGATGATACACTGTTTTATCCGGAAGGTGGCGGACAGCCTGGGGATACCGGTGAGATTGATGGGATACGTGTCGTTGATACAATCCGTGATAAAGATGAGGTGATATTGCATCTCACACATGAACCACTGGAAGAAGGAAAGCTTATCCGTGGAAAAATTGACTGGGACAGGCGCTATGACTTTATGCAAAACCATACGGCAGAACATATTCTTTCTGGTCTTGTGCATAACAGATATGGCTATAACAATGTTGGCTTTCATATGGGCGAAACCATCCAGGTGGACTTTGATGGCATGCTGGAGGAAGAACAGATAAAAGAACTGGAACAGGAAGCCAATGACGTCATTACCAGTGTTGTGCCTGTGCGGGTTATGTATCCCAAGCCTGATGAATTAGAGAAGATGTCCTATCGTTCCAAGAAGGAATTGCGTGGAAGAATCCGGATTATCAGAATTGATGATTGTGATGTTTGTGCATGTTGTGGCATGCATGTGCGCTATACGGGTGAGATTGGTCTTTTGAAGATAGTATCTTTTGAAAAACACAAGGATGGTGTGCGGATTTCCTTTATAGCAGGAAAGCGGGCATTTGCTTTCATTTGTGAGATTTATGAAAAGAATCTTGCCATTTCCCATATGCTTTGTGCAAAGGTGAATGAAACTGATAAGGCTGTGGAAAAGCTCATGGAGAAGTGCGCGGAAAAGGAAAGAGAAGCCGCTTCCTGGAAGAAGCAGGTATTGGATGATGTGGTTGAAGGGACAAAGGATGGTGAACCATTAGCGATTGTCTTTTTGAAGGGTTGTGAGCGAAAGGATATTTCGCGCATTGCCGACAGGCTCATCCATGAAAAGAATTGCGGATGTGCAGCAGTGATGAATGAAGAAGAAAATGGCATGATGAGCTATGTTATAATGTCCAGGATCATTTCCTTGAAAACAGTTGTGGCAAAGCTGAATGAAAGGCTTTCCGGCAGGGGTGGTGGAAGAGATGAAATCATCCAGGGTAGTTTTCAAAGTGATGCTAAAACGATCAGACAAGTATTGGAGGAATTGTTACATGGCATATTATGATACAGTGCTCTTTGATCTTGATGGCACATTGACAGACTCTGCACCAGGTATTACAAAGTGTGCAGCACTTGCTTTGGACCACTATGGCATACCATATGAGAGCCTTGATGCATTGCGCATATTCATTGGACCACCACTGCGTCTTACCTTTCCACAGATGGGTGTACCGGAAGAAGAAGTGGAACATGCGGTTGAAATATTCCGTTCCCGGTATAACACGGTAGGCAAGTTTGAAAATATGCCATATGAAGGTATACAGCAGCTTCTTGCAAAGCTGAAGGAGAGTGGTGTACATCTGTTTGTAGCAACATCCAAACCTGAAGGTACCGCAAGGGAAATCCTGGATAAGTTTGCACTCATACAGTATTTTGATGAAATTGCCGGAGCGACAAAGGATGCCTCCAGAGATACAAAGGAAAAGGTGATTTCCTGGCTTATGTCCATTGCGCCTGTCAATGGGCGGATCCTGATGGTTGGTGATACGGTATTTGATATAGAAGGTGCCAACCACACCGGTATAGACAGTGTTGGTGTCAGCTGGGGATTTGGTGATGAAGAAGCCATGTTGCGGGAAGGCGCAAAGACAGTTGTACACAATATGGACGAATTGTTTTCGTTTGTGGAAGATGGCTCAATTACAAATTGAACAGAAGCTTAAAATGTGATAAAAATGGGTTAGAAGGTATAGCAGCTATCATATGAGTGAAAAAGAGATGAGAAGAAATCACGAAGATTACCGTGAACTCCTCGAGAGAGCGACCAAAGACAAGCTTTCGGATCTTTTAACCAGGGCAACCGCTGAGTCGTATATCGAAGAGAGACTTTCTTTAATGCGCCCTGATGAAAGCTGCGCTGTGATGATCATTGACCTCGATGATTTCAAACTGGTCAATGACACATATGGGCATCAGTCTGGTGATGAAGTGATCATTCATACCGCCCGGGCACTTTCTGGCTCATTCCGTACAGATGATATTGTCAGCCGCTGGGGTGGAGATGAATTTCTCGTTTTTCTCAGCGGCTCTTTAAATAGTGACATTGTCTATAACAAAGCAAGAGAAGTCAGTGAAAAACTGCAATTTATCATCGGACAGGATCCGGGCATTGCCGTTTCTGCTTCCATTGGTATTTATATTGAAACAACCGGACAGAGAAACTTCCGGGAAATGTTCCGCAAGGCAGATGAAGCTCTGTATTCTGTCAAGAGAACCGGCAAGCATGGCATTTCCATCAAGATGGATGAAAAGCTGCTCGATGTTGAAGAAGATAAAGCACGTGGTATGCGGCCAATGCAGATAAGTGATCTGCATGAGGGTTTTAATAATGGTATTGCATTGCTTGAAGTAGCGGAAGATATTGAAATCATCTATGTCAATTCCGGTTTCTGCACCATGTTAAAAGATAAAGCAGAAAACTTTATCTATGAAAGACCATTACAGGAAATTGTCCATCCGGATGACTGGACTGCATTTTCTGAACTGCTGCATCATGCGGTAGAAACTTCCACAAGCATTACCCATGTCGTGCGCTTTGGCAAAGAAGGCGCATGGAACTGGTGGAACATTAAGGCAACCCATATCAACTATCCGGGGGACAAACCGGTATTGATGATGGTTTCCATGGATATATCGTCTTTGAAAAACAATGAACTGGAATTGCAGGAAAGCAATACGATGTATGAAGAGGTTCTTGGACAGAAGGACAGCCATATTTTTGAAGTGGATATTCCACGGCGTCTGTTTACGATATTTGCGGGCAGTGACAGACATAAGACACTTTGTCAGCTTGAGTTCCCGGATGGACTTTTGGCTTCTGGTCTTATTGCGGAAGAATCACATGACAGACTGACCGCATTTGCAGACCTGCTTTTGAAGGGTGTACCAGGCAAAGGTGACAACTTCCTTGTCAGAGACCCTTCCACTAACCAGAGCAGATGGGCATCTCTTTCCTATAATGTAACAACGGATAAAAATGGTGAACCAGCCAGGGCAATTGGTATTTTTGAACTGCTCAGCCGCAATGAAATGGAAGAAGAAAGTGATGATCTTCTCGATGTTTCCAACCAGATGGAACGGGATGATATTTTGTTTGGGATGATCTGTGATCTTTCCATGGACCAGGTAGATGAGTTCTGGTATGAGGGCATGAATGCCTATGGCAGTGAGGATGATACTTCGTGCAGTGAAATCTTTGCACGAATCAAAGATCATGTCATCTTTCAGGACAATGATGAAACAAGAAAGTATTTTGACCTTTATGCATTGCGTGAGCAGTATATGAAGGGAAAGGATTCCTTTCTTGTCCGTCTGAAATACCAGATGAAGGACAAGGTGATTCATCTGCTGTATGCCGGTATTATGGAAAGACGGAATGAAGATGGACATGTGATGCTGTATGGATATGTCAATCGTCTGGACCGCCTGGAACATATTGAAAAGGAAACCGGAAAGGAAATGGTATGTGACCCATATACCGGTTATTTCAAGGAAGATCCTTTCCGCAGTGCAGTGGAATTTTTAATCGGGAAGAATGATAGCAGAGACCAGCTTTGTGCATTTGCGGTTGTGCAGTTGCGCAATATCACCGGCAAAATACGAGGTATGCGCAAGGGCTATGTCGCCTCAGCAATTTCATTGCTCGAAACAAGATGTATATTCGCATTTTCGGAAAATCAGGATATGCTCATCTTCTTTGAAGATATCCGTTCAAGGGCATGGTTGTTTGACAAGCTGGAGAAGATGTTGAAATATGTCCGGGGCATATTGCATGATGAAGCAGAAGTGCGGCGGGTGACGGTTTCCATCGGTGTCAGCTGCAGTGAAAAGGCAGATGCTTCGTATGAGGCAATGTATGCGCAGGCGCTTGAGGGCTGCAGTTCCTGGAAGAATCTGTATAAAGATGGGATTATTTTCCCAGAGGAAAGTGGTTCCTGGACATGGCGGGAAATCGGCTATGCCAATGAAGGTGACAAAGTTGTGCTGCATCGCAGTGAGATGGACAGACCACTTTCGATGCGTGAGAAAGATGCGGCATTTGGCTGTGTGACGGCTATGCTCAAGGCGGATAGTGAAGAACAGGCCGTGGATGCGGCATTGCAGTCCATTGGACGCTTCTATGAAGCAGACAGAGTATATCTGCTGCGCCTTGCCAGACAAAACAAGATTGTGATCATGAGCCATGAATGGTCAGATGTCAACCGCCGCAGCATCCAGCATGCCCTTTCTGGCACTTTGACGGAGCGTCTTCCGATATTGCAACGGTGCCTGAAAGAACGAAAACCGGTGTATCTCACCCGCCGCAAACCATTTGAAAATGGTGTGACTTCGGTAACTGCCCCATGGCATTTCACGGTCTTTCCAATGATGGAAAAAGAAGAAATCTATGGTTTCTTATGTATTGATAATCCAAAGGTACATGCCGCAGATGGAGCTTTGCTTTATGTACTTGTCCCCTATATCAAAAAACAGGAGAGAAAAGCAGAAGAAAATGGCAGCCACATCATGTGGAATGCGGGAGAAGATGGTTTTACCTATTGTGATCCATACCAGCTGGATCTGAAGAATTACAAGAGTGTCGGACTTGTCTTTGCGGACATTGTGCAGGACGGGGAAAACAACAACCAGCAGGGGTTGGAATACCACAGCAGAAGACTCTGGTATTTACAACATGAAATGGAAGAAATCTTTGGCAGGGATTGTGTATTCCATACCGGTCCAAAGGAATTTGCAGCATTGTCTTTTGATACCACAAAAGAGGTATTCATGGGCAGAACATTGCGGCTCCGTGCCCGGGTGCAGCGGATGTATCCCGGACAGTGCCGCATTGGCAGCTCATATCGGGAAGGTATTTTCTATACGCGCATGCTTGTGGATGAAGCCCATAGTGCATTGTATCTGAATCCGACAGGGGCATCCTTACTGCCGACAATTATTATCGGCGGCTGCAGCTATGGCAGTATCCGGGAAGCAGCGGATATGGGCAGGTTACGCCTCTATGCTCAGCCTGTTTATGCGATGGGTGACGATAACCTCCATAGCATAGAAGTACTCATCCGTGGTGTTGATCCAAGGGGTTCGCTGATTCTTCCGGCAAGATTTCTTGTGGAAATGGAGAGAAATGGCATCATCCGTGATGTGGACCAGTATGTCATAGAACATACATTCCTGTGGATGGAGAAACTGAAAGGTGAGGGGCAAAAGATTCCAAGGCTGGCTTTGAATATTTCCCTGAAGACGTTGCAGAACCGTTCAGCCTTTGCGTCGTATCTTGCCATTGCAAGCCGTTATCCATCGGTCATGGATGAACCGCTCATCTTTGAGCTGCGCATCAATGAACATACCGACATCGATGCCCTTGTGAAGATATGCAGGCAGTTTATGGCATCGGGTGTGCAGTTTGCCATGGATGATTATAACTTTGATGAAAACATTCCAAAGCTTTGGAAGATGATACCTTTGCAATATGTCAAGCTTTCCCGCAACATCCTTCTCGAGGAAAAGGATGTAATAAAAGATATCAAAGCATTAAAGAATGATGGTGTTACGGTGATTGTCAAAGGAATTGAAACCCAGGCGCAGGAAGAAACATTCAGAAACCTGGATGTGCTGGTGCAGGGCAACTATTACCGAAAAGCTGCACCATTAGAAGCATTTACAGAAGAAGAGGAGTGAAACAATGGAAACAGATAACAAACATGTCATTGTCGGTATTGGTGCCAGTGCTGGTGGGGTAGAGGCATTACAGCAGTTTTTCTCCAGTGTGCCATCTCTTTCCGGTATGAGCTTTGTTGTTGTACAGCATCTTTCTCCTGATTATAAAAGTCTGATGGCAGACATTCTGCATAAATATACGGACATGCCGATCTATGAAGCAGAAGATAACATGAAGGTGGAACCAGATACAATTTATCTCAATCCGCCAAAGATGTATCTGACCTTCAAAGATGGCGCATTGCATCTGAATCCTCTCGAACAGGGTACCATCAGTCATCCAATTGACAAGTTCTTTTCTGCCCTTGCGGAAGAAAAGCGGGATAAAGCCATCGGTATCATCCTTTCCGGGACTGGTACAGATGGTTCAGCTGGTTCACGTGATATCAAAGAACATGGTGGCATTGTCATTGCCCAGAGTCCGGAAAGTGCCAAGTTTGATGGTATGCCGCATAACATCATCAACCTCGGTATTGCCGACTACATCATGGCCCCAGAAGAAATAGGTGAAGAATTGCGCAGCCTGCCGGATGCTCTGTCTGTTCTTCCTTCCATCCAGAGTGAAGGAGAAGATGGTGGGGATGATGAACTGCTCATCCATATTTATGCGATATTGAAAAATGAGTGCGGTATTGATTTTACGTACTATAAGCGTTCGACAATTTTGCGCCGGATTGAACGGCGTATGGGTGTAAAGCATTGCCAGTCACTTGCGGAATATGTGCGTATTCTCAATGAAGACAAAGATGAAGCGGAGACATTGATTCATGAAGTGCTGATCGGGGTGACGAATTTCTTCCGTGACCCGCCGCTTTTTGAAAAGCTGAAGTACAGTGTCATTTATAAAATCATTGAACAGACACCAAAAGATGAATCCATCCGGGTATGGAGTGCAGGCTGTTCGACAGGTGAAGAAGCTTATTCCCTTGCCATCCTGTTTATGGAAGCGATGGAAGATCTTGAAACGACCCGCAATGTGAAGATCTTTGCGACCGATGTGGATACGCGGGCAATAGAAAAGGCAGGTAAGGGTGTCTTTGATGAAAATATCATCGAAGATGTTTCTCTGGAAAGACTGAGCCGCTTCTTCATTCGGGAAAATGACAAATACAGGGTGATCAAGAAAATCAGACAGATGATTATCTTTGCCCCGCACAATATTGTCTCCGATCCGCCATTTGGCAAACTTGACCTCATTGTGTGCCGCAATGTCATGATCTATTTCCAGCCGGTATTGCGCAGAAGATTGTTTGCCATCTTCCATACGGCATTGAAAAATGGTGGTTATCTCTTCCTTGGCAAGAGTGAATCTGCCAGTGAGTATGCAAGTCTTTTCAAACCGGTCAGCGGTACGGAAAGAATTTATATGCACCAGGCAGAAGGCAGAACAGAAGAGCTTGGAAAACCTTCCTTTGATATGCCTTCCATCAGTCTCAACCATCTTGAGCAGGATGCCATCAGTAATGGGGAACAGAAGGAATATGTGCCAGATACCCAGTATACAAAGTATATGGAGAAGTTTTTGCCGGCTTCGGTTGTGGTTGGCAGCGATAATAACATCATTCACTTCTTTGGCAATTATGAAGACTACATCCGGCTTGTGCCAGGCAGGGCTACACTCAATCTGTTTCATATGATCAATACGGATCTTTCGCTGGCGGCTTCTACGGCTCTCAAGCGGAGCAGGGAAAACCAGGAAGCGGTGACAGTCACCGATATTACGGTAGATACAAAGTCTGGCCGGCGGGTGATTGATCTGCGTGTAGAACCATCCGGAACAGATGGACATGAAGAAAACCTGTATGCGGTGTTATTCCTGGAACACAGGACTGGTGAAGAAACAGGTATTGTAGAAAAATATAATGTGGATGAAGCTGCCGCCAGAAGGATTGCGGACCTGGAAAAAGAATTCCAGGTTTCTCAGGCAGACCTTCGTGCAACGATACAGCGGCTTGAAACGGTCAATGGTGAACTGCAGGCAGCTAATGAGGAACTGCTTACTGCCAACGAGGAATTGCAGAGTTCTACCGAAGAATTGCAGTCGGTGAATGAGGAGTTGTATACGGTCAATACTGAGCATCAGCTGAAGCTTGATGAACTGACGATGATGACCAATGACCTTTCCAACTTCCTGTCTTCGACAATGATTGGTATTCTCTTTGTGGACAGTAACCTCAACATCCGTAAATTTACGGAATATGTCGGCAGGGAGTTCCAGCTGATGGATCATGATATTGGCCGTCCGATTCAGATCTTTGCCCATAGTTTCCCGGATGAGGAAATTGAAAAAGACTGCCGTTCTGTATTGCATGATCTGCGTTCTATTGACAGGGAAATTACTTCTGTAAATGGCAGATGTTATACGTTGCGCATTGCCCCATACAGGACAACAGAAAACAGTATCCGTGGTCTTGTTATTACCATCATTGATTCACTTGGTAAAGATGGACAGGCAGAAAAATGAGACATTTTGAGACTATTGTGCAAACGCTTACGGAAAACAGTACACATTGTGATAAAGTGTAGGAAGAAGAAAAGGAGAATAGAGAAATGCTTCACAAAACACTGAAACCATTCCCCAAAGATTTCCTCTGGGGCGCTTCCACTTCTGCTTATCAGGTAGAAGGCGCAAATCTTGAAGATGGCAAGGGTCCTTCCTGCCAGGATGTCAAGGTTGTTCCGGAAGGCACATCTGATCTGACAGTTTGTGCAGACCAGTACCACCATTACAAAGAAGACGTTGCTCTGATGGCTGAAATGGGCTTTAAAGTCTATCGTTTCTCCATCAGCTGGTCCCGTATCATTCCTGAAGGT
>CASEPS010000031.1 GCA_949289855.1 uncultured Erysipelotrichaceae bacterium | reverse complement strand
AAGGAGTTCTGGGATGGGGAATACCCCGCAGCTTGCTGCGTAGAAGCTCGAATAGGCTTGAATATCAACCCCGCTTGTCGGGGTTAGATTCAATACACTCCGTAAGGAGTGTATAATGCCTGTGAGAGGCGGCGATCAAATGTCTTCAAGTAGTTATCTTCATTTGGCTCATAACGTATCGTATCTTGTGTACCACTTTGTCTGCCAGGCAAAATACCGTCGCGTACTTGTAAGTGATACTGTAGATGAATCGCTGAGGCAAATATGCGAGGGCATAGAGCTTCGGTACGAATGGATCGAGTTTTTGGAAATTGGGACGGATAAAGATCATGTGCATTTCCTGATACAGTCGACACCCGACCACAGTCCGAGCGAGATCATTCGTACCGTAAAGAGTCTGACAGCCAGGCGCATATTTGCCGAACATCCTGAAGTTAAGAAACAGTTTTGGGGAGGTGAGTTCTGGAGCGACGGGTATTTTGTATCAACTGTTGGAAAGAATACAAATGAAACTGTGATCCGGGAATATGTGAAGAATCAAGGTACACAAGATACGTATAAGCAGCTTTATTTTAAAATGTGATCGCGTGATCGCCGCGAAGTTTTTAAGATACCCCAGCCGGAAGGCTTGTCCTTCCGGGCAACTGTCCAGTGGACAGTTGAGGCTTGCCCTGGGGTAGTTCATTGTTTCACGTGAAACAAAAAAGACAGTTGCTCAAAATACAAAACTTTCATATAATACATAGCGGTACAGCAAACATGTATCTAACCTGGTCAGATTCGGAAGAAAGCAGCCATACGTGCCTCTGTTTGCGTGTACCACTTTTATTTCTATGGAAAAGACAGCGGAATATTACATGGGACTGGCATTAAAAGAAGCAGAAAAAGCCAGAGAAATAGATGAAGTACCAGTAGGGGCGGTGATTGTGCAGAATGGCAAGGTGATCGCAAGAGCACATAACCTGAAAGAGAAAAAGATGCAGTCATCAGCACATGCAGAGATGCTGGCGATAGAAAAAGCGTCAAAGAAGCTGCATAACTACTATCTGAATGACTGTGATCTCTATGTCACACTGGAACCATGTATGATGTGTACAGGTGCTATCATCCTCTCCCGTGTACGAACACTTTATTATGGAACAAAAGATCCCAAGGGTGGATGTACGGAAAGTCTGATTGAAATCAAGAAGATCAAACATCTGAACCATCATCCTGCAATTGTTTCTGGAATACGACAGAAAGAATGCGCAGAAATATTGACGGATTTTTTTAGAGAGAAAAGAAAACTGTCGAAAGAAGAAAGAAGAAGGAAAAAAGAAAGTCAACAGTAATTGCCTGCATGAGTGCAGGCAATTTTGCTATAATGATTCATATATAGGAGATCTGAAATTGAGTAAAACAGCACTATATCAAAAATACAGGTCGACAACATTTGAGGAAGTGGTTGGACAGGAAGTAACTGTCCGCACGATCAAAAATGCGATTCGTCAGAATAAAGTAGGTCATGCATATCTTTTTTGTGGACCACGTGGAACGGGAAAGACAACAATGGCAAGATTGCTTGCTAAGGCTGTTAATTGTGAAAACCCTGAAGAAGCACCTTGTGGACATTGTGCAAATTGTATTGCGGCTTCTGAAGGTACGCACCCGGATATTATTGAAATTAATGCCGCAAATGAAACACATGTCGAAGATATCAGAGATCTGATTGAAAGGGCAAGACTTGCACCGATGGTAGGTAAACATAAAGTTTATATCATCGATGAGGTCCATCAGCTTTCTTCGGCAGCTTCTTCTGCTTTGTTAAAAACATTGGAAGAGCCACCAGAAAATGTGATCTTTATCTTAGCGACAACAGATCCACAGAAATTACTGCCAACGATTATATCCCGTTGTCAGCAATATTCCTTCTACCGTATCAGAACAGAAGATATTCAGAAACATCTTCTCGATATAGCAGAAAAGGAAAATATCCGTATGGAAGAGGCAGCTGCCCAGAAGATTGCCATTCTGGCCAATGGTGGTATGCGTGATGCATTGTCGATCATGGACCAGTGCGCATCCTTTGGTGATAGTGAAATCATAGAAGAAGATGTCAACCGGATATATGGTCTGACTTCTTTGCAGGAACAAATTGATTTTCTGCATGATGTATTTGATAACAATCTCGAAGGTATGTTGAACCGCGTCAGGGCATATGACGAAAAGGGAATCGATATGCCACAGATGACAGACCAGCTTGTGGATATTCTCAAAGATACCATCATTTACTCCTATACGAAGAATACAAAGATATTGCGGGTATTAAATGGTGAACAGGCAGGTGATCTTTCTTCTATGAGTACGCCAGGCATATTGATGAAGATGATGGATATTCTCATGGAAGGAAAAGGAAAGCTGAAGAATGCCAGAGATGGTGCTTCCGGCTTTGAAGTCATGAGTCTTGAAATGATAGTGGCAAAGGATGAAAAACCAGAGCCTGTAAAGCAAAAACAGTCCATGCATGCAGAGGTTGTGGTAAAACCTGTAATAGAAGAGAAAAAGCAGGAAGAAACCATTGCGGCGGATATGATAGAACATACCGATGCTCTTACGGATGATGACCTTCTTGGCATGATGCAGATATGCAATAAACAGGAAAAAGCTGCGGATATGGAAAAGTACAAACAGCTTTCAATGATGATGTCCCTTGAAACAGCAAAGTATAAAACCATGCTGAATGATGCAGAAATAGCAGCCAGTGGAAAGGATATCATCGTCTTTGCGGTAAGGCAGTCACCAGAAGCAGCCCGCATCAACAGCCAGAAGGAAAATAAAAATCTGTACCAGTTTCTGAAGGAACAGCTGGATATAGACAAGATGCCATATGCAGTCACTAAGGATACATTCCAAAGGGTGACGGCAGAATTTGTGAGAAGAAGAAAAGAAGGCAGTCTGCCTGCACCATATCATGTGGAACGCTATGAACAAGAAGTAACACATGAAGAGACACCACAGGAGAAGATCATTGCTCTGTTCGGTGCAGAAAATGTGAAGATTATATGAGGTGAAGAACATGGACATACAAAAGCTGATGAACCAGGCAAAGGCTATGCAGAACAGCCTTGCTGAGATTGAAGAAGAACTGAATGCATCAGAATATACCGGCAACAGTGGTGGTGCAGAGGGTGTATTTGTCACCATCAATGGTAAAAATGAAGTGGTTGCAGTACGTATTGCGGATGAACTCATGAGTGCAGATAACCGTGAAATGTTACAGGATCTGATTCTGCTTGCCACAAATGAAGCTGTGGAAAAGGCAAGAGTTGAACGGGAAGAAAAGATCGGTGCTGCAGCTGGTGGGTTTGGACTTCCAGGGATGTGATGCATTATGTATCCGGAAAGTTTAGAAAAACTGATTACCTGTTTCCGTACTTTACCAGGTGTTGGCGCAAGAACGGCAGAACGCTATGCCTTGAAAATTGCTGAAATGGATGCAGAACAGGTAAAAGAATTTGCTGAAGCACTTTTACTTGTCAAAGAAAGATTGCGATATTGCCGTATTTGTGGAAATCTTTGTGAAGGTGAAAAGTGTGAAATATGCAGTGATTCGCAAAGAGATACGAAAACAATCTTTGTTGTTTCATCTGGTAAAGATATCATAGCTATGGAAAAAACAGGTGAATACAATGGTGTATATCACGTACTGAATGGATTGATTTCCGTTTCCAAAGGCATCATGCCCGATGATCTAAACATCGATGCATTGCTGAAACGGGCAAAAGACGCAAAGGAAATTATATTGGCGACCAATACGACAATGGATGGTGAAACAACCGCAATGTATCTGGAGAAGTTGTTACATGATACCTATCCGGATCTGCTTGTAACAAGAATTGCCCATGGTCTGCCATCTGGTGGCTTATTGGATTATGCGGATGAAATGACGCTTGCCCATGCATTGAGTGACAGGCGCAAAATGAAAGACTGATACGAAAGGAGTAAGAGAATGAACCAGGACCTGAAAATCGCACAGAGCGCAACATTGGAAGATATTTTTACAATTGCTGAGAAGGCAGGCATTGAAAGAAAATACATTGAGCCTTATGGCAATGACAAAGCAAAGATCAATCTTTCCATTATGAAGGACAAACAGGATGACAAGGATGGGAAGCTCATTCTTGTGACAGCTATTACCCCGACAAAAGCAGGTGAAGGCAAGAGTACAACAACCATTGGTCTTGTGGACGGATTGGCTAAAATTGGCAAAAAGGCAATGGCAGCCCTGCGCGAACCATCTCTTGGTCCGGTTTTTGGATTGAAGGGTGGTGCAACAGGCGGTGGCTATGCACAGGTTATCCCAATGGAAGAAATCAACCTGCACTTTACAGGTGATATGCATGCGATCACGACCGCCAACAACCTCATTGCGGCCATTCTCGACAATTCCATCTACCAGGGAAATCCCCACAACATCGACCCAGCAAAGGTCGTCTGGAAGAGATGTCTCGATATGAATGACAGAACACTCCGTTCCATTACCATTGCCCAGGATAAAAAGACAAATGGTGTGGAAAGGAAAGATGGTTTTGTCATTACGGTTGCTTGTGAAGTGATGGCAATTCTCTGCCTTTCCAAAGATCTCAAAGATTTTGAAGAACGAATTTCCAGATGTATTGTTGCCTATACATATGATGATGAACCGGTAACCGTAAAAGATATTGAAGCACAGGGTGCTGCAACAGTTGTGATGAAGGAAGCGGTCAAGCCAAACCTTGTACAGACACTTGAACATACACCAGTGCTCATCCATGGCGGACCATTTGCCAACATTGCCCATGGCTGTAATTCTGTCATTGCTACAAAACTGGCATTGAAACTCAGTGACTATGTTGTGACAGAAGCAGGATTTGGCGCAGACCTTGGTGCTGAAAAATTCCTGGATATCAAGTGCCGTATGGCAGATCTGCATCCAAGTGCAGTAGTTCTTGTGGCGACAGTACGTGCTCTCAAGATGCATGGTGGTGTTGAACAGGAAGACCTTGAAAAAGAAAATGTTGAGGCAATGCTTGCTGGAGCTGAAAATCTTGCCAAGCATATTGAAACCATCAAGGCATTTGGACTTCCTTATATTGTTGCCATCAACAAATTTGCCAAAGACACGCCTGCTGAAGTACAGGCACTGCTTTCCTGGTGTAAAGAAAATGGACATCCGGTTGAAGAAGCTGATGGATGGGCAAATGGTGGTAATGGTATGAAGGACCTTGCAGAAAAGGTTGTAGAACTTGCTGAGCAGGAAAACAGATATGCACCGCTGTATGATACAAATGACAGTATTGAAAACAAGATGCACCGCATTGCGACTGTTGTCTATGGCGCAAAGGATGTGGAATTCAGTGAAGAAGCAAAACAGAAGATTGCTGTTTACGAGAAATATGGCTGGGACAAACTCCCTGTCTGTGTAGCCAAGACACAGAATTCCCTCAGCGATGATGCAACACTGAAAGGAAGACCAGAAGGATTTACCATCCATGTCAAAGATCTTTCCATTTCCCGTGGTGCAGGTTTTATCGTTGCCTATACAGGTAATATTCTCACCATGCCAGGACTTCCTAAAGTACCAGCAGCGGTGAATATGGGTGTTGATGAAAACGGCGAAACATACGGCTTGTTCTGATTGATAGAAAGAAGGTAGTATGAGTTCCATTGCGTATGTGACAGATGAAAGCATGCTGGAATATCACAGGTTGTGCCGTAACAGGTCCATCCTGTTCTGGCGATTGACAACGAAGAACAGATTTACGGATTTTCGCAAAGGAGATCTGCTGTTCTTTTTTGCGCGTGGAGCACATGCCAAAAAGAAAAAAGGATTCATCGGTTATGGTCACTATGCATGTACCCGTAAACTTTCCATTTCACAAATGTGGAAACAATACGGGACAATGACCGGCTATGATACAAAAGAACTGCTTGAAGAAGCCATCCGCAAAGCTGCCAAAGACAATGTGCCGGATGCGATGTTATGTCTGTATCTGGAAGATGTGGTATTCTTTACTGCACCGATATATCCAAAAGAAGTCGGTATTGATATTCCGATTCATCTGGAATCCTATTGTTATCTCGATAAAGATGACCCACAGGTTACAGTCAGAATATTAAAACAGGCAGACAAGTACGGGATTGATCTCTGGAGTTATAACATTTCCAGCAATCCGACCGAAGTGTTTTACAGCGATGTGGTAAGACATGTCATTTCCCTTGCCTTTTCCGGTATGCCGAAAGAATGTGGTAATGACAAGGAACGTGCTGTGATGCACCGACTTGCCAGAGCCCAATGTGAAAAGGAAAACTGGGAAATGATCCGGGGCAGTAAAACAGATTGTCTGCAGTTTGATGGCAAGACAATCCATATTGCGATTGCCTTTGCTGCAAATACTCAGGACAGGGCACATCGCATGCTGGAACTTTTTGGAAAGATGAATCTCTACAGTCTGGCTGTGAAGAAGAATACATTGCAATATCCTCTTCGTTTTACAGTATTATTGGAAAATGAAGATGCAGAAATAGAATCGTTGGTGAAATTGTTGAATGGATAAGTTTGATATTGTTGTCATAGGTGGAGGTCATGCCGGCATAGAAGCGGCATTAGCTGCCGCAAGATTACATAAGAAGACAATGCTTTTAACCCTGAGCATTGCCAACATTGGCAAGATGCCATGTAATCCTTCCATTGGTGGACCTGCCAAAGGAATTGTTGTCAGGGAAATAGATGCCCTTGGTGGTCAGATGGGTATAACGGCAGACCATACTGCATTGCAGTTTAAAATGCTCAATAGTGCCAAAGGACCAGGTGTCAGGGCACTGCGTGTACAGTCTGATAAACTTGCTTACAGCAGGATGATGCAGGATGTATGCCTGCATCAGGAAAATCTTGTTGTAAAGGAAGGCATGGCAGTATATCTCAATACAAAGAATAACAAGGTGACTGGTGTCACTTTGAAAGATGGTTCTGTCATAGAAGCTGAAATTGTCATCATGACGACCGGCACGTATATGGCTGGTGTGAACATGATATCCAGTGAAGTTACACCAGGTGGTCCAGACCTTGAAGAAACAACCGGTGATCTTTCTGCTTCTTTAAGGGAAGCAGGCATTACCACCTTCCGTCTTAAGACAGGTACTCCTCCAAGAATACTGACTTCATCCATTGATTTTTCCAAAACAAAATATGAACCGGGTACAGATGCCTTTATCTGTTTCTCGGATACAACAAAAGAAATTCGTCCATTTGATGAACAGGTTCCCTGTTATCTGACCTATACAACACCTGAAACACATGAACTGATATTGAATAACCTCAATAAATCTTCCATGTATTCCGGTGTAGTCAAAGGGGTTGGACCAAGATATTGTCCATCTATTGAAGACAAGCTTGTCAGATTCAAAGATAAACCAAGACATTTGTTGTTTCTTGAACCGGAGTCTTTGGAAATGGACACAACCTATATTCAGGGTTTTTCTACTTCACTGCCAAGAGACATACAGGAAAAGATGGTACACAGCCTGCCAGGTTTTGATCATGCCATCATCAAAAAGTATGCTTATGCCATTGAATATGATGCCATCGATCCTTTACAGATGAAGCAGACACTAGAGTCACGTATCATTGAAAACCTGTTTACAGCAGGACAGATCAATGGTACTTCAGGCTATGAAGAAGCTGCAGGGCAGGGACTTGTGGCTGGTATCAATGCGGTGATGAAACTGGATGGAAGAGAGCCATTAATCCTTGCAAGAGATGAAGCCTATATTGGTGTATTGATTGATGACCTTGCGACAAAGGGCACAAAGGAACCATATCGTCTTTTGACAAGCAGAGCCGAATACAGACTGCTTTTGCGGCATGACAATGCTGACCAGAGACTTCTTGAAAAAGGCTATGCAATCGGTCTTGTGACAGAAGAAAGACATGATGCATATCTCAAGAAGATGGAAAAGATCGAAACAATGAAGGCATTTGTGCATGACACACATGTCAACCATGAAGATGAAGCAGTTTCGAAATACCTCGAATCACTTGGGTATGAAGCATTAAGTAACAGGGTGAGTCTTGAAGAACTTGCCAAACGGCCTAAGACAGATCTCTATATGCTGTTGAAGCTTGCTGGTTATGATGAAGAGGAAGCCATCGCCGAACAATGTGGAATTGAAATCCGCTATGAAGGCTATATCAATAAGGCAAAGCGTGAAGCACAAAAGATGGCATCCATGGAAAAGGTACATATTCCGGATGATTTTGATTATGATGGCGTGGATAATCTCTCCATTGAAGGCAGACAGAAACTTGCAAAATACAGACCTGCTACAGTTGGACAGGCATCGCGTATATCCGGTGTCAATCCAGCGGATCTTGCAGTTCTTGTGATGTATTTGAAAGCAGGAGGAAAAAAGATATGAATTACGAAGATGTTGTTTCAGCGGTACAGGTATATGGACTGTATGAATCGGTGAAAGGTTCCAAATATCCAATGGCTGTTGACCTTGCGAAGGTTAATGATGAAGTGACAGACAGAACAAAGAAACTGGCCAATGCCAAAACAGGTTCAGGCCATGATAATTTCCTGAATGGTATTGTTGTGCAGTTTGACCTGACTTTCACAAATAAAGCATGGGTAGAAGCAGAACGCTACCATTTCCTGGACTTTATTTCTTCGCAATCCACCATGCACAGAATTACGAAGTTTGATCTGGATAAGGCATATATTTCCTATGTAGATGAGCGCATCATCGCTATCATGAAGGAAAAGGTCAAAGCCTATAATGAGCTGCAGGAGGATATCAAACGGCTGCGGGAAGAAGGCAAGGATACAACAACATTGAATGATGTTGCCAAGAACAAGTATCTTGAAATTCTGTATTCCAATCCGGCTGGTTTCAAACTGACCGCAAGGATGACAACAAACTATCGTCAGCTCAAGACAATTTACTTCCAGAGAAAGGATCACCGCCTTCCAGAGTGGAGAGCTTTCTGCAAGTGGATAGAAACACTGCCACATGCGGAATTCATCATTGGTTCTGCAGAATAAGCAGGGTACATGAAAGAATAAATTGTGGAAAGATTATTTTTCCACAATTGAAATTTCATAAAAATGTGGAAAACTATTTTTTCAACAATCCACACTTTTTTCCTGTGGGTATTGGTGTTAGAATGTACACCGCAAAGAGGATCATATGACCATAGAAGAATTAGTAAATAAATGTGCTGAAGCGGGTGTCATACTCGATGAAACAATGCAGGAAAAGCTGCAGAACTATACAAAAATGCTTGTGGAATGGAACAGTAAGATGAATCTTACCGCCATTACAGATCCTTTGGAAATCCATGAAAAACACTACCTTGACTGTCTTTTGCCACTCAGGAAAGTACCTGCAGGCAGTGTGGTATGTGATGTAGGAAGTGGTGCCGGGTTTCCTGGTGCAGTATGGGCAATCGCAAGAAAAGATATTCATGTGGTCCTTCTTGAACCAACAGGCAAGCGTTGTACATTCCTCAATGCATTGATCCATGAATTGTCTCTGGAAAATGCTGAGGTAGTCAATGCCAGGGCAGAGGACTATGTCAAAGAAAAGCGGGAGTCATTTGATGTTGTAACCGCAAGAGCAGTGGCTTCCCTTTCCATCCTTTCTGAACTCTGTGTGCCACTTGTGAAATGTGGTGGGATTTTCCTTGCCATGAAGGGGTCTAAGGGAATCGAAGAGGAACAGGAAGCAGAGAAGGCTTTGAAAAAGCTTGGTTGTGAGAAAGAGGAAACTCTTATTGATACATTATCCTTTGGAGAAAGGATAAATCTGATCTATCGTAAAGTGCAGAGTACACCAGCAAAATATCCGCGCAACTACGGACAGATCAAAAAGAAGCCTCTATAGAGCAGGGGGATTTATGCGTTTTACCGGCAAAAAAAGTATATTCGATATATTTGAGGGGAAGGGACAGGAAGACAGGATCGTGCATATTCCTGTTGGACAGATCGTTGCGAGCCGTTATCAGCCCCGTTTGTATTTTGATGAAAATGCTTTGATTGAACTATCGGAGTCAATAAAGCAGCAGGGACTTATTCAGCCGATCACTGTCCGTGCCGTAGATGATCACTATGAAATCATTGCTGGTGAAAGGCGGTTTCGTGCATGCCGGCTTGCCGGTTATAAAGAAGTGCCATGTTATATTCTTTCTCCTGATGAAGCACAGGCGGCAGAAATGGCACTTGTGGAAAATATACAAAGACAGGATCTTTCCGCAATCGAAGAAGCGCAGGGCTATGTACAGATCATGCGCCAGTCTTCTTTAACCCAGGAACAGCTTGCCAGAAAACTCGGCAGATCACAATCCTCCATTGCCAACAAGATCCGCCTTTTGAATCTGCCTGAAGAAATTCAGACAGGTGTGCTGGAAAACAAGATCAGTGAACGTCATGCTAGAGCACTTCTTGCCGTAGAGCCATCAAAGCAGAAAGATGCCTATCACTATATTACTGACCACAACCTGACCGTACGGGAAAGTGAGAAGTATATTGAAGGCATGCAGACACCAGGCAAGAAGGTACACCGCCGGCAGAAGACAAAAGGATTTACAAGAAATACGCAGCTTGCCATCAATTCGGTGAATCAGTGTATACAGATGATCCGCAAACTTGGCATAGACGCAAAAGCAGAACAGATAGACGGAGATGAGGAAATCAGAATGATTGTGCACATCCCGAAAAAATAGGAGATTCATGATGGGAAAAATTATTGCAATTGCAAATCAGAAGGGTGGCGTCGGCAAGACGACAACAAGTATTAATCTGGCAGCCGGGCTTGCCTATTTTGATAAAAAAGTTCTGCTTGTGGACTTCGACCCACAGGGTAATGCCACACATGGTATTGGTGCCAACAAAATTGGTTTTGAATCCAATATCTATGATGTACTGATGGGAGATGAAAAGATCAAGGATGTTGTGGTTAAGATGACCATGCCACCACTCGATGTTCTGCCTTCTACCATTGATCTTGCGGGTGCAGATGTAGAAATGTCTTCTTATGAAGTAGGCAAGGAACAGCTTTTGAAAAACAAACTGGCAGAAGTTAAAGACCAGTATGATTTCATTATCATTGACTGTCCGCCAGCCCTTGGTCTTTTGAACACAAATGCACTAACGGCAGCGGATAGTGTCATGATTCCGGTGCAGTGTGAATATTTTGCCCTGGAAGGTCTGACCCAGCTGCTCAGCACAATCCGTCTTGTGCAGAAATTATGGAATCCTACCCTTTCTATTGAAGGGGTACTTCTGACAATGTTCGATGTGCGTACAAGACTTTCGGTGGAAATCCAGCAGGAAGTGCGCAAGTATTTCAAAGAAAAGGTTTACCACATTGTCATTCCAAGAAATGTACGTCTTTCAGAAGCACCAAGTATGGAAGAATCGATTTTCGAATATGATACAAGATGTGATGGCGCCAAGGCATATGCACAGCTTGTCAAGGAAGTCATCGTTCAAAATACAAAGGATGTGAGAAGGTAATGGCAGAAAAAAAGAAAAAACTTGGCAGAGGTCTGGATTCAATATTCGGTGGGAATGTTGAACAGTTTCTGGATGAAATCCAGGAAAATGCGACTGCTGTACCAGGAAGAAAGGAAATCCAGATTCCGGTAGAAGATATCCGTCCAAATCCATATCAGCCCCGTAAGGAGTTTGATGAAAAGGCACTGGCAGAACTGGCAGACTCCATCCGCACACATGGTATATTTACACCACTCCTTGTGCGCAAGTCGGTCAAAGGCTATGACCTTGTCGCAGGAGAAAGAAGACTGCGTGCCGCAAAGATAGCAGGATTGGAAACAGTACCAGCCATTGTCGTTGAATTTGGTGATGATGAAATGATGGAGATTGCCCTCCTTGAAAACATTCAAAGAGAAAATCTCAATCCGATCGAAGAAGCAGCAGCGTTTTCTTCCCTCATTGACAAACTTGGCTACACCCAGGAAAAACTGGCGGAAAGAGTAGGTAAGTCGAGAGAATACTGTGCCAACATTCTGCGCCTTTTGAAACTGCCAGGTGTGGTCCAGCAATATGTGGTCGACCATAAACTCAGTACGGGTCACGTCAGGGCATTACTTTCTCTGAAGGATGAAGATACCATCATTCATGCGGCAGAAAAGGTGATGAAAGATGGCATGAGTGTCCGTGAAACAGAACGTTATGTCAAAGAATTGCAAAATGAAGGCACAAAGCCGCAAAAAACAGTGAAGGAAAAAGATCCGCTTGTGAAGGATATTGAAAACAGAATGGCAACAAAGCTTTCTACACAGGTTGAAATAACAAAGAAGGAAATCCGCATTTCTTATGGAAATACAGAAGATCTCAACAGAATTCTGGAGATGCTTGGTTGCATTGAAGAGAGTGAAGACGGAATTTGATTAATCCGTCTTTTTTGTTAAGTGAAATTTGAGTGAATATGAGAAAAGTATCACAAAATCTGCTATGATAGGTCAAACGGAGGATTCATTTCGTGAAGAAAGAATCGTGGAAACTGTTTGTGATCCTGCTTGTGATCATAACCGCAGTATTACTGTTATGGGATATCACAATTGCGGCAGGGTATCTTGCGGGGGGATTACTCAGTGCATTGCTCTACTTTCGCAACGCTTCCTACTGGGGTGAGATACTCGATATTGGCACAGTCAGTGGCAGCCGGTATGGTTTTCATTTTCTGATCAATATGGCAATCATGGCTGCACCGATGATATTTGCGGCTTTGTTTCCGCATATATTGAATATCTTTGCGGTGGCCGCCGGGTTGATGATGATCAAGATCACTGTCACAGTTGAAGTGCTGTTTGTGCGCAAAGGAGGCACACATGAAAATACAATCTGATGTCTATGTCATCATTCTTGTTACATTATTGTTATCCATTGCCATCCTTCTGCTTTCTCATAAGCTGGATAAGACAGACCCATTGGAAAAACCAAAGGGAATCATTGTTCCATTGATTATGGGCATGCAGTCGGTATATCGCACATGTATGGACAACCTTGGCAAACGGAAGGCAGAGAAGTATGTGCCCTACATCATTGTCTTATGGGGTTTCATCTTTCTATCGAACATCATTTCCCTGTTTGGTATATCATCCCCAACTGGAAATCTCAGTGTCACATTGACACTGGCCATTATTACCTGGGTGATGATCCAATATGTGGAATTCAAATATGGTGGTATCAAAGCATACTTTCACAGTTTTCTTGAACCACTTGCGGTCATGCTGCCAATGAACATCTTTGGCAAATTCTCAACGATGATCAGTATGTCACTGCGTTTGTTTGGAAACATCCTCTGTGGTGGCATTATGATGCAGCTGGTATACAGCGCCTGCCAGGCATTGTCCAATGCATTGCTTGGCTGGATTACAACTTCCGGAACGGTGTTCAACTTCATGGCACCAGTTCTCGCACCGGTATTACATGTCTACTTTGATTTGTTTTCCGGTTTTATCCAGACACTTGTGTTTGTAACACTGACAGTCGTACTGGTAGGAAATGATATTCCTGAAGAAATCAAGAAAGAAAACTGACAGGAGGAATTTAGTATGGATATCAACAAAGGTTTAATTGCAATTGGAGCAGGTCTTGCGGTTATGACAGGTATGATGACCGGCATGGGTGAAGGTACTTGTGCGGCACATGCATGTGATGCGATTGGTAAGAATCCGGAAGTCGAGTCCAAGATCCGTTCAACGATGATTCTTGGTATCGCTTTGTCTGAGACCTGTGCAATCTATGGTCTTCTTGTTTCCATTCTGCTGATGTTCGTTTATCCAAATCTCTGAGATTGAGGAAAAGCAATGATTAATGTCGACATTGTCGAACAGTTAATTCCCAATCCCGCAACCATGGCTGCCACACTTTGTTCAGTCCTGGTTCTGTTCCTATTGGTGAGGAAGTTTCTCTGGCCTTCGGTAAAACGGTATCTCAATGCCCGTGCTGATGCAATGCAGGAAGAACTAGCCAAAAGTATGGAAGCACGCAATGATGCGGAAAAGGACAGAGAACAGGCAAGAAGTGAACTGGAGAATGCTTCCAGGCGTGGAGAAGAGATTGTCTCCATCGCCATCCGTGAAGCGAAGGATGAAAAGAAAGCCATTCTTGATAAAGCAGAAGTGGAAGCAAACGCTTTGCGGAAAGAAGCCAGGGAACAGATGGAAAAAGAACGCAACGAAATGTATTCTTCCATGCAGAAAGAGATTGTGGATGTTGCTTTTGCGGCAGCTGGAAAGCTGATTGGCACGCAAAAAGGTGAAGAGGCAGACCGCCTTGCGATTGAAGCATTTGTAAAGGAAGCTGAACAAAATGATCAGTGAAGCCGCAAGAGTCTATGCGGAAGGTCTGTTCGCTCTTGCAAAGGAGTCAGATACTGTCAAAGAAAAGAAAGAACAGGCTGTGATGCTTCTGGACATCATTTGTGAAAGTGATGATCTTTCCCTTTTTCTTCGTGCTGTGAGAGTTTCAAAAGAAGAAAAGGAACAACTTATTGATACCGTGTTCCAAAACGCTTTTGATCATAATATGTGCAACTTTCTGAAACTGCTTGTTTCAAAAGACCGCACGTATTATCTCAAAGAAATACTCGGTCATTTTATAGCGCTATGCAATGACGATCTGGGCATTGAATGCGCAGAAGTATCTTCCGCAAGGCAGCTTTCGGAAGAAGATTATGAACGTATCCGTAAAGCCCTCGAAAAGATGCGGGGCAAAACGATACAACTTACAAAACTCATCAATCCTGCTCTGATTGCAGGTATCCGGGTCAAAATTGGCAGTACGGTCATGGATGCGACTGTTGAAAAGCAGATTGATGATATGAAGAAGAATCTCTTGAAAGGAGCGAGATGATCAACTACCCACCCCACAAGGGGAGTGGGCTTGAAAGAATCACTCTTTTAAGCCCTGGTTGATTAGACTAAGTACTTCCGGTACTACGTTATCTGAGAAATCTGGTACCAGTGGATGTACAGCCAAGTCTACTGCTCTACGGTACATGCTTAAACAGTTCTGAAGGGTAGGAACAGTGGTATGTACGCTAAACCTCAGATAACATTGTCGCTGGCTGCATAACAGCAGAAGCCGTATTACACGGCTGAAGCTGCATTATCCTTAACGGATACTTAAAGAAAGGAGGGTTTATGTGTCTGATATATGTGCTAGATGTAAACGGTTCTCCACTTATGCCGACGCAGAGACCCGGCAGAGTAAGACATCTTCTGAAAGATGGAAAAGCAAAAATAGTAAACCATGAACCGTTTACAATTCAGCTCACTTATAAGAGCACAGAGTTTGTCCAGCCTGTCACGCTTGGCGTAGATGCAGGCTCAAAGCATATCGGATTAAGCGCATCCACAGAAAAGCAGGAACTGTATTCTGCAGAAGTAGAAATGCGCAAGGATGTCAGCAAACTGCTGTCATCACGCAGGGAAGCAAGACGGACACGGCGGAACCGTCTGCGGTATCGTCCCGCACGGTTTGACAACCGTACCGCCACAAAACCAAAGGGATGGCTTGCACCGTCAGTCGAACACAAAATTGAAACACACATAACAGTAATTGGCAAAGTATGCAGAATACTGCCCGTTTCCAAGATTGTCGTTGAAGTCGCTGCTTTTGATACACAGCTTCTGAAAGCCGAAGAAGAAGGCAGAACCATCAGTGGCACAGATTATCAGAATGGTGAAATGAGAGGATGGAATATCCGTGAATACGTGCTGTTCCGTGACAATCATAAATGTCAGCACTGCCATGGCAAATCGGGTGACAAAGTGTTGGAAGTGCATCATCTGGAATCACGCAAAACGGGTGGCAATGCGCCAAACAACCTGATTACATTGTGCTCCACATGCCACAAAAAATATCACAAAGGCGAAATTACATTAAAACAAAAACGTGGCAGGAAATATGACGACATAGCTTTCATGGGCATTATGCGCTGGACGCTGTATGAACGGCTGAAAGAAAAATATCCATGCGTAAAGCTGACATATGGATATATTACCAAACACAACCGTATCAGACTTGGATTGTCAAAACAGCATTACAATGATGCGTTCTGTATTGCAGGTAATTTTGACGTAAAACCACTGCCATATATCTTCTGTCTGAAAAAAGTGCGCTGTCACAACAGAAAAATACATAAGTCGAAAATATTGAAAAAAGGAAAATTAAAACGAAATCAGACAGATTACCTGGTACATGGCTTCAGATTATTTGACAAAGTTAAAGCACCGGATGGAACAATCTGCTTTATCTATGGCAGACGGGATAATGGTTATTTTGACATACGAAAGCTTGATGGCACAACAGTCAATGCCGGCATAAGCTGGAAGAAGCTGAAACTTGTTGCCTTAAGAAAAAGCTATCTTATAGAAAAAAGGGTAAAGGCATCAGAATGCTTTAACAATATTTGAAAGGAGGTTTTATGAAACAGCTGAGACCGGAGGAGATCAGTTCTCTGATCAAAGAAGAAATCAAAAACTATGGTCAGAAAATACGTTCGGATGATGTTGGCTACGTCATCTCTGTTGGGGATGGCATTGCCAATGTACAAGGCATAGAAAAAGCAATGTCCTCAGAACTTCTCGAATTTCCCCATGGTGTGATGGGCATGGTACAAAACCTGGAAGAAGATCATATCGGTGTAGTTCTTTTTGGAAATGACACTCTCATCAAAGAAGGTGATGAAGTACGCCGTACAGGCAGAATTGTCGAAGTACCTGTTGGTGATGCACTGCTTGGCAGAGTGGTAAATTCCCTTGGTCAGCCAATTGATGGCAAAGGGGAAATACATACCGATCAAACAAGACCAGTAGAGCGTGTAGCACCTGGTGTCATGACAAGAAAGAGTGTGTCACAGCCACTGATGACAGGTCTTAAGATTATCGATTCCATGATTCCGATTGGCAAGGGACAGCGTGAATTGATTATCGGTGACCGTGAAACGGGTAAGACAGCCATTGCGACAGATACCATCATCAACCAGAAAGGCAAGAATGTATATTGC
Source organism: uncultured Erysipelotrichaceae bacterium (assembly GCA_949289855.1). GTDB lineage: Bacteria > Bacillota_I > Bacilli_A > Erysipelotrichales > Erysipelotrichaceae > Bulleidia. The sequence continues at coordinate 4,716 of CASEPS010000031.1, read as the reverse complement.
ATTTATGTTGCCATCGGACAAAAAGAATCTACTGTTGCCCGTATGGTACAGAAGCTCAGGGAAAGTGATGCCCTTGCTTATACGGTAGTGGTGAATGCCAGTGCAGCAGATAGTGCACCTATGCAATACCTTGCCCCATATGCAGGATGTGCCATGGGTGAAGAATGGATGGAACAGGGCAAAGATGTCCTCATTGTCTATGATGACCTTTCCAAACATGCGGTTGCGTATAGAACAATGTCACTGTTATTGAGAAGGCCTCCGGGACGTGAAGCTTATCCAGGTGATGTCTTCTACCTGCATAGCCGTCTTTTGGAACGGGCCGCAAAACTATCGGATGAGTTTGGTGGAGGTTCTTTGACGGCATTGCCGATCATTGAAACACAGGCAGGTGACATTTCTGCCTATATTCCAACCAATGTCATTTCCATCACCGATGGACAGATCTTCTTACAGACAGACCTGTTCGCTTCTGGTGTAAGACCTGCTGCAGATTCTGGTTTGTCGGTATCCCGTGTAGGGTCCAATGCCCAGACAAAGGCAATGAAGAAGGTCTCGGCTTCTTTGAAGCTTGACATTGCCCAATACCATGAAATGTTATCGTTTGCCCAGTTTGGTTCTGATCTTGATGCCAGTACAAAGAAGATCATCGACCATGGCGCAAAGGTAACCGAACTGCTCAAACAGCCACAGTATTCGCCAATGTCAATGGCGGATCAGGTATTGTCTTTGTTTGCTGTAAGGAATGGACAGATTGATGCCGTAAAGGTGGAAGATGTGAGTGACTTTGAAAAGAGCATGCATCGTTTCTTCCATGAATTCCATAAGGATATCATCAAAGAAATTGAAGAGAAGGAAGATATCAGTGATGCACTCCATGAACGGATCAAAGAAGCAATGGATAAAGCGCTTGAAGCATTTCTCATGAGGAAAGGTGATGCGCAATGAGTCAGTCCCAGCAGGCATTACGGACAAGAATCCGTTCGGTAAATTCCACAAAGAAGATTACCAGGGCAATGGAAATGATTGCCAATGCCAAATTATTCCGTGAAAGGGCACGTATGGAAGCAGACCGCAGTTATGCGGCACGTATGCATTACATTGCGGCAAGGGCCATGCAGGAAGCCAAAGATGCGGACATTCCCTACATGAAGAAAAATACGAGTGATGCCGCATTCACGATCCTCTTCTGTAGTGATATGGGATTATGTGGAAGCTATAACCAGAATGTGCTCCGTTATGCAGAGGAACATTTGCGCAAAGAAGATCCACTTGTTCTCATCGGTACTTCTTTGTACAGACAGTTGAAAGAAGATGGTTTCTCTTTGCAGCAGGAAGAAGCTATACCAGCTGAAAAGCTGAGCTTTTCCAGACTCAAAGAAGTAATGAATACTGGTATGCATCTGTTTCTTGAAAACAAAGCCGGTCGTGTGCAGGTTATGTATACAAAGTTTGTCAATACCATGACCTTTATGCCCGCAACCGATGTGTTATTGCCCTGTGAGACAGTAGAAACAGAAGAAGAAAAGACACTTGTGGAAACATTGTTTGAACCATCTGCGGAAGAAATTCTTATGGAACTCATTCCGATGATGGTACAGGATAGTGCCTATGCACATTATCTTGAGAGTACAACAGCAGAACAGGGCAGCAGGCGCATGGCAATGAAGACAGCTACTGATAATGCGACAGATCTCGCTGAGGCGTTACAGCTTGAATACAACAAGGCAAGACAGGCTTCTATTACCCAGGAAATCACAGAGATAGTCGGTGGATCAGAAGCACTCTAGGAAGGAAAGTCTTATGATGAACAATACAGGAAAAATCGTACAGGTTATTGGTCCGGTTGTGGATATCCGCTTCCACCAGAATGCTCTGCCATCTATCCGCAATGCCATTCGGATTGAAAAAGAAGATGGACATGTCATCTGTGAAGTTGCCCAGCATATTGGGGATGACATTGTCAGATGTATTGCCATGTCTTCTACAGATGGTCTTGTCCGTGGTATGACATGTATTGATACCGGTAATCCGATTGAAGTACCGGTAGGTGATGTGGTGCTTGGCAGAATGTTCAATGTGCTTGGTGAACCGATTGATGGACTGGGTGAAGTCAAGGCGGAAAAGTACATGCCTATTCATCGTGAAGCACCAGGTTTTGCGGAACAGAAAACATCCAGTGAAATACTGGAGACAGGTATCAAGGTCATTGACCTTTTGTGTCCATATGCAAAGGGTGGAAAGATTGGCCTGTTTGGAGGTGCTGGTGTAGGCAAGACCGTATTGATGCAGGAATTGATTCATAATATTGCCATTGAACATGGTGGCCGCTCTGTTGTGGCAGGTGTTGGTGAAAGAACACGTGAAGGCAATGACATGTATTATGAAATGAAAGAATCCGGTGTCTTGAAAAATACGGTTCTCACCTATGGTCAGATGAATGAGTCACCAGGTGCGAGAATGCGTGTAGCACTCAGTGCTTTGACAATGGCAGAATACTTCCGTGATGAAGAACACCAGGATGTGCTGCTGTTCATTGATAACATCTTCCGCTTTACCCAGGCAGGTTCTGAAGTTTCCGCATTGCTTGGCAGAATGCCAAGTGCTGTTGGTTATCAGCCAACCCTGGCAACGGAAATGGGACAGTTACAGGAGCGCATCACTTCCACAGACAAAGGTTCCATCACTTCTATTCAGGCGATCTACGTACCAGCAGATGACCTGACAGACCCGGCTCCAGCTACAACCTTCTCCCACCTTGATGCAAGACTTGTCCTTGACAGATCCATTGCGGCATTGGGTATTTATCCGGCCGTAGATCCACTTGGGTCTTCTTCAAGAATGCTTGATCCTCTTGTTATTGGTGAAGAACATTACAACACGGCAAGAGAAGTACAGCAGGTATTGCAAAGATATCGTGAATTGCAGGATATCATTGCCATTCTTGGTATGGAAGAACTTGGTGAAGAAGACAAGAAAATCGTCGCAAGGGCAAGAAGACTGCGTAACTTCCTGTCACAGCCATTTGCGGTGGCAGAACAGTTCTCTGGTATCAAAGGTGTCTATGTGACAAAGGAAGATACAGTACGTTCCTTTAAAGAAATTCTCAGTGGCAGGTATGACCATCTTCCTGAACAGGCATTCCTGTCCGTTGGTACCATTGAAGATGCGGTCAAAAAGGCGGAAACATTACAATGAGCACATTGCATGTAAGAATACTTACACCAACGGGCAGTTATCGGGAAATGGATGTGTCCATTCTCAATGTACAGACCATTGATGGAGACCGCGGTATTCTTCCACACCATATGCCGCTTGTCACAATGTTGAAGATAGGCAGGATGAATGTTGTCGAAAATGGAGAACGGTTGAACTTTGCCATAGCAGGAGGTTTGTTGTACTTCCATGATGACACGGCAGAAATACTGACCGATGCCATAGAGAAAAGTGATGAAATTGATACGGCAAGAGCACTTGCGGCACAACATCGTGCTGAACAGAGACTTGCCACACATGATTCATCGATTGATATGAAACGTGCTGAAACAGCACTGAAAAAGGCATTGAACAGATTATCTGTTTCAGGTATGTCAAGAATTTGAAAAAGAATGGTGATGAGCCATTCTTTTACTATAGAGCGCAAGGTTAAGGAATGATAATATAATCAAAGAAACAAGTCTGGAGGAAATCTATGATTAAACGCTTTTACCGGTCATGTATTACCGTGAAATATGCCCTGCCTAAATTTCTGCTGGCAATTGCGGTTTTCATTCTTGCCTACTTTGCATTCAGAACAAAAAACAATCTGTTCTACTATGGAGGCTGTGCAGCTGGTGCAGCATTGATCATCATCATGGTTGTGGAGTACTTCCACAAAAAGAGAGTTGTCAAAGGTCTCAAGGAGATACAGAATATTGAAGACTACTACCAGGAAGGCGCATTGCTGGGAAGAACCTTTGTACTGGAAGAAAGAATGCTGGTGGCTGATGAAAAACTGCAGATTGTGGAAATACCTGCAACTTCCATTACAAATCTCACCATAGAAACAATGCCAAAAGGCAGAGAGAAAGCAGTTCTTGTCCAGAATGGAAATACATATACATTTGTTATGGATAATGCTATACAGGCAGAAAGACTGGCCGCATTTCTTGCAAAGAAGAACAAGGATATGGTCATAGAAGGCATCCGTCCACAAGGGGAGGGATCACTTTCTGCTTTGAAGGAAGACTGATATGTCAGGAGAATAACCATGAGTGAAGCGGTAAAGAATTACAAATGTCCTTCGTGTGGTGCACCATTACGCTATGATGGTGAAAGCGGAAAGATGGTATGTGACTATTGTGGTTCATCTTATCCAAAGGAAGACATTGAAAAGATTTACAATGATGAAACTGCAGAAGAACGTGCAGATGACACGGTCTGGAACACAGCAGGGCTCAGTGAAAACTGGGGAGAAGGCAGTGAACAGTTAAGGATGTATGTCTGTCCATCGTGTGGAGCAGAGCTGATTACCGATGAGAACACTGCCGCCACAAGCTGTCCATATTGCGGAAACAATGCCATCATTCCGGGACAATTGTCCGGGGTGATGAAACCTGACTACATCATTCCTTTCAGGACAACAAAGGAAGAAGCTATAGCAGCTTTGAAGAACCATTATCGTGGCAAGGTTTTGTTACCTAAGGCATTTAAAACAGAAAACCATATTGAGGAAAT
>CASEPS010000030.1 GCA_949289855.1 uncultured Erysipelotrichaceae bacterium | reverse complement strand
TTGCTTTACAGTGAGATACATAGCGATCCTCCTTTCTAACAGACATATATTATCTATACCAATATTATAGCAGACAGCTATAGACATTTCTGCTTTTTCTATAGAAAATATAAGCATATTCCAGCATTCATCTCACCACCTGTAGAGGTGGGAGTATTCTGCTGGGATTTTAGAAAAAGAAGCAGTGAAAAGCGGAGCACGTATGATTGTACTGGAAACACAGTCCTGCAATAAGAAAGCGATTGATTTTTATACGAAACATGGTTTTTCACTGATTGGTCTTGATATGTATGCATATTCCAACGAAGATCCAGAAAAACATTAAGTACGCCTGGAAATGGGAAAAAGGCTGTTTTAGTAACAGCCTTCATCCTTTCCTGTCTTCTTTTACTAATGCATAGAGACAAACATCACATATGCCAGTGTTGTTTCGGGCATACTGGCGCAATGTACCTTCATATTGCATACCGCATTTTGCCATCACTTTTCCAGAATCTGGATTATGAATATCATGTTTTGCCTGAATGCGGTTTGCACATACTTCTGCAAAAAGAAACCTGATCACAGCTTCTAACGCTTCGCTTGTATAGCCCTGATGCCACCATTGTTTGCCAATACAGTAACCGACTTCAACCATTGAAACTTCTTCGTTGCTTTCAACAATTGAAATACTGCCGATGGGTCCCTTTGTCTTTTTCAAGACAATTGCCCACTGGTAATAATCATCATTTTGATAGTGAGATATCCAATTTTCTAATACATGCCTTGTTGTATCAATACTTTCATGATGAGGCCAGGTGAGGTATTTTGTGACGTCTTCATCACTTGCCCAGTTGAAATACATGGCTTCGGCGTCAGCCATTGTAAATTTTCGTAAGATCAATCTTTCTGTTTCAAGTGTCTTCGTTCCTTGATGCTGCATAATAACTCCTTTTGAAAAAGAAGACACGTTGTGTGTCTTCTTTATACCTCTTATTGTCTTGGCGTGCGTGTAGTACGTGATTTTGCAGTCTTTGCCTTGCCCATCTTTGCCTTGATTTCTTCGATTGCGGCTTTCTGGTTGAGAATGACCGGAATGACAATCGGGTTGCGGTGTGTCTTCTTGTAAAGATATGGTTCAAGGGAAGAACGAATGCAGTTTTTGAGTTCGCTGAATGTGGTTCTCTGCTGCATCTTTTTGCTTAATGCCTCATAGACAATCAGTTCTGCTTCCTTGAGCAATGTCTGGGAATCTTTGATATAGACAAAGCCACGGGAGACAATGCTTGGACGGCAGAGAATCTTGTTATATCTTGAGTCAATTGCCACAATGACAGCGACAAGACCGTTTTCCGCAAGGATTCTGCGGTCTTTGATAACAGAAGTGCTGAGACCCGTTGCATCATTGCCATCAACATAGATAGCATCTGTCTGTACGCGTTCATTGGCGATGAAGCATTCTTCATTGCGCAATACAACAATGTCTCCATTTGCACAAATGAGGCAGTTATCCTTTGGAACACCGGTTTCCTCTGCAGTACGGGCATGCTGGACAAGCATCTTGTATTCACCATGCATTGGCATGAAGAACTTTGGCTTGATGAGATTCAGCATCAGTTTCTGCTCTTCCACCGGTGCATGACCTGTTGTATGGAAGGAAGTGAGCGGGGAGTTGGTGATGACATTTGCACCAACACGCGTCAGCTGGTTGACAACTGCAGAAACGGACGTGCCATTGCCTGGAATCGGATTGGATGAGAAGAGTACTGTATCTCCTGGCAGAATCTTGATAAAGCGGTGTGTACCATTAGCAATTCTGCTGAGTGCTGCCATCGGTTCACCCTGGCTGCCGGTGCAGACAATACAGATCTTGTTTGCCGGTAATGTATTCAGTTCATTGCCAGAGATGAAGGAACTGTCAGGAATTTTGATAACACCGAGCTTCTTGCCGATTTCGCATACATTTTCCATGGATCTGCCAAATACAGCAACCTTTCTGTCACAGGCAACCGCTGCTTCAAGAATCTGGTTGAGGCGCAGGACATTGGACGCAAATGTGGAGATAAGCAGTCTGCCTGGTGTTTTGCGCATCTGTTCATTGATGGCCTGGGCAACTTTCTTTTCTGAGACAGAGAAGCCAGGAACACTGGAGTTGGTGCTGTCACTCATGAGAAGCGTGACACCAATCTGTCCGATATAGGCCATCTTCTGGTAGTCGGAGTTGACACCAATAGGGGTGAGGTCGAATTTGAAGTCACCGGTTTCCACGATTCTGCCATTTGGTGTATTGATCAAAAGACCATAGCTGTCAGGCATGGAGTGGACTGTGTTGAAAAAGCCGATGTGGAAGTACTTTGTATCAATCCTTGTGTCAGGGTTGATGTCTTTGATTGTCACATTGCGCAGCATGCGGTGTTCTTCGAGTTTTTTCTCGATGAGTGCTTTCGCAAATGGTGCTGCATAGATTTCGCGCAGATGGACGGATTGCAGGAAGAAGGGAATACCACCGATGTGGTCTTCATGTCCGTGGGTGATGACAAGCGCTTTGATTTTCTCCCTGTTTTTTACCAGATAGGAGTAATCCGGAATGACATAGTCGACACCGAGCAGGTCATCTTCTGGGAAGAGAACACCGCAGTCAACGATGATGATCTCATCATCGTGTTCGAAGCAGTACATGTTCTTTCCGATTTCGCCAAGTCCGCCAAGGGCATAGACAAGTGTGTCAGTGCCATAGTTGATCGTACGTGCGGTTTCCTGAGAAATCTCGGAATAACGAACTGCCTGAGGCGATCGCCTTGTCGTCTTCGTTTCTTTCGTCATGTGTAGGTTTCCTCGATTCTTATTATTAAAACACAAATCTTTTCTTTATTATATCATGAAATCCATAAGAGAAAAGATGCGCGGTGTCAGATGACTAAAGCACCTTCTACCTGCGCAAATGGCTCATTCTTATTGATATGATCATAGAAGAGCGTACCGGTAAAGTGGTCCAGTTCATGCTGGAGCACAATGGCAAGATAACCGCGTGCCCTCAGACGGATATTTTTTTCGGTGATGAGATCATACGCCTCTACGGTAATGCGGGCACTGCGCACAACATATCCATCATGTGCATCCACGACAGACAGGCATCCTTCACCAGATTCAAGATATGCTTTCTGGGTAGACCTTGAGACAATCTTTGGATTGGCAAGCATGAACTTCCATGTGATGGGGTTGCCAGCTTTGTCATAATCTGGCACGACAACCGCAGTCAGCTGTTTGGGAATACCAATCTGGATGGCACTGATGCCAACAGCAGGTCTCAGGTTCTCCCTGGCAGCGATTTCTTCGTCTGTAGAATCTTCTACATATTTCAGCATTTCGTGCAGGATGGTCTTGTCTTCTTCGCTCAATGGTAAAGAAACAGGTTCAGATACCCTGCGTAATAAAGGATCATTGTCCTTGATAATCGTATCATTATTAATCAGCATACTTTACCTCGCTGATTATCATAGTGAAACATGAACCTGTTGTAAAGACTAAAAACCGTTGTAAACGCTTTACAATGGATAACTTTTATGCAGGATGTCATTTCTATGGTAGAATGCACGTTATGGAAAACAAAAAGAAAGCAAAGCGCCCGGCACCTGCAGGGATTCTTTCCATGGTGAAGGGGTATGATATATGGATTCATGGTGCATTGATAATGCTGGCGTTCATCGGTATTGTCATGATCGGTTCTGCTTCTATGGCGGATGCGGTTGGCAACAGCCTTTCTCTTGTGATAACCATTGCCAAGCAGTTCATCTTTGTTGCAACAGGTTATGTGCTCATGTCATTTTTGTCACGTACATTCCGGTTGTCAGATCTGAAAGGGAATGTCTTCTCGCTGTTGACGGTTTTGGAAATCATTCTGCTTCTCGTCTGTATTTTCTTTCCGGGAGTCAATGGTTCACATGCCTGGATCCGCATTCCCCTTGGTATTACAGAAGTGACTATACAGCCATCTGAATTTGCCAAGATTCTCACCTTCCTCATTGTTGCAGCCCATCTTGCGGACCGCAACACCCCAAAGGCAAAGTGGTGGGATATCGTAAAGCGGCCAGTTCTGATCACGGCAATCATGGCTGGTATCATCCTTGCCTTGCAGTCCGACTTTGGTTCGATGCTGGTGCTTGTCATCATTTTCTGTGTTACATATCTCATACCACGCAACAGACCATTGCGCAGATCACAGACAGTGCTTGTCATCCTGTTTTATGTGGCAGTGGTGATGGCCATACTCATCCTTTCTCCGGCAGGTGAGTCACTCATCGAAAAACTGCCATTTCTCAAAGACTATCAGAAGGGCAGATTCATCAATGCCATCGATCCTTTCCATGATCCATATGGCGGAGGCTACCAGATCATCCAGTCATTGATTGCCTTCGCAGATGGTGGCTTCTTTGGCAGAGGGCTTGGACAATCTGTTCGAAAGTATATGAATTTCCCGGAAGCCAGCACTGATTTCATCCTTGCCATCTATGTAGAAGAACTTGGCTGGGTTGGGTTCCTGTTTCTGATCCTTTTGTACAGTATTATCATCTTCCGCCTCATCCATTATGCAAAGCGCATCAAAAGTGAAGCCGCAAAGATCATCCTGATTGGCAGTGCAACATACTTCCTTGTCCATATCTTCTTCAACATCGGTGGTATTACCGGCCTTATTCCGTTAACAGGTATTCCGCTTCCTTTATTATCGTCCGGCGGTACAAGTGCTGTTGCCTTCATGATGTCCATCGGTCTTTCCCAGGCTGTTATCGCTGCCTATAAACGAAAGGAGCTGCAATGAGAATTATTGCTGGAAAATACGCTTCCCGGAAACTCGAAACATTGAAGGGACAAAATACCAGACCTACACTGGATAAAGTCAAAGAAGCAGTCTTTTCTTCTCTTGGTGGTTTCTTTGATGGGGGAATGGTATTAGACCTGTATGGCGGAAGTGGGGCCATTGCCTTTGAAGCACTTTCCCGAGGCATGGACCATGCATGTATTGTTGATAAGAGCAGAGCAGCTATTGAGATCATCCGCAAAAATGCCAAGCTGCTTGACTGCAGTGAACAATGTGACATTTACCCCATGAGTGACAGGAAGGCATTGTCTTTATGCAAAGACAGGAACATGCAATTTGATCTTGTCTATCTTGATCCGCCATATGAAAGGCAGCACAACAAAGAGATTCTTGCATACCTTGATGAAAATGATATGGTCAGACCAGGAGGAGATGTTGTCATTGAATCATTGAAGGAAGAAGAATACAGGGAGAATTATGGCCACCTTGTCTATCGCAAGGAAGTTGTTTATGGCATTATGAAGATTACCTATTACCGGCACCAGTGAGAGATCCTGGTGCTTTTATCAGGTATGTAAGAAAATGAAAGAATTTAGCACTTGTTGCTTGACAGTGCTAAAAGCGGGATGTAATATACTAGCAGGCAATGGAAAAGAGTGCTAAAGGAGGTGCTGATCGTGCTGACGCCAAGACGAATCGAAATATTCAAAGCGATTGTTGATGAGTATATCAAAACTGGTGAACCGGTCAGTTCCAAGGCGCTGCAGCAGCGCCACAAGATGTCCTACTCCAGTGCGACGATCCGCAATGATATGCAGGCGCTTGAAGAGATGGGCTATCTTGAGAAAACACATACTTCTTCCGGCCGTATTCCAAGTACTGCCGGTTACAAGTTCTATTGCGAGAATCTTCTGGATGAGGCACAGATTGACAAGAAGATGGAAGTTGCCATCAAGTCTGCCTTCGATGTGTCGAATTTCAACCTTGATGAAGCCGTCCAGCAGTCATGCCGCATTATATCGGAAATGACAAACATGACCACCGGAGCAATTGGTCCGGATGCGTCCAGACAACGCCTTGAACACATCAAGCTGTTTCAGATTGACAGCCGAAAATGTGTGGCGGTATTTATCACAAGTACTGGTCATACCGAGACGAAGAACTTCTACTTTGAAGATGACATTCCGTTCAGTGACATGGAAAACTGCACGGACATCCTCAACAGCCGTCTGAAAGGTGTGCCGATTGACCAGCTTCCATCAAGGATGGAAGACATTCGTCCAGAACTTAACTCTGTCGTGCAGAAACATGACATTCTGTTTACCGCATTTGTCAAAGCATTTGTCAAATTTGCCAGCGACAATGTCTACTTCAGCGGTAAGGACCGCATCCTCTACCAGCCTGAATTTGAAGACATAAACAAGCTCAAGAAGCTGATGAACATGCTGGAAGATACATCTTCGGAAAGATGGAAGCAGCTTGATGCAAATGAAAATGCTGTTGCGGTGACCACCCAGCAGGGAGCACAGCTGACATGGGTCAACGATGTTGCTGTTGTCAGAAGTACCTTCCGGGTAAATGATGATGAAAGCGGACAACTGATGGTTGTCGGACCGAGCCGTATGGATTACGACAAGGTTATTACGATGATTGAATATGTATCACATCTGATTGAAAAGATGTACAACGAAGGAGGTGGAAACCGCGATGGATGAAACAGTAAAGAAGGAAGAAGCAACTGAAGAGGAAGTGACAAAGGAAGAACCTGTTCAGGAAGAGAATAGTCCTGTGGAAGAAGAAAAGAAACAGGAAACAAAGGAGAAGAAATCCATCTTCTCAAACAAGAACAAGGAAATTGAAGCTTTGAAAGAAGAGAATGCAAAGCTTGTTGAACAGGTAGCTGTATTAAAAAACGAATATGCAAGGGCTTATGCGGATACAGAAAATACCCGCAAGAGGCTGACGAAGGAATATGAACAGCTCAGCAAGTACAGCATTCAGAAGTTTGCACTGTCTGTTCTTCCGGTACTCGATGATTGTGAAAGGGCACTGGCCCAGGAAACAAGCGATGAAGCTTACCGCAAGGGATTTGAAATGGTTTATAACAAACTGAAGGCTGCCCTTGCTGCAGAAGGCGTCGAAGAAGTAGAAGCAGAGAATGTACCATTTGATGGCAACTGGCATCAGGCAATCATGGCCGAACATGTGGATGGTGTCGAACCGGGCATGGTCATTCAGGTATTCCAGAAAGGTTATAAGTTAAAGGACCGCATCCTGAGGGCTGCGATGGTGAAAGTCAGCGAATAAGCTGCAATATAAGGAGGCAATTATGAGCAAGATCATTGGTATTGACTTAGGTACTACAAACAGCTGCGTTGCTGTTATGGAAGGCAACGAAGCAAAGGTAATTACAAACCCGGAAGGTAACAGAACAACACCTTCTGTCGTCGCATTCAAAAACGGCGAAAGAATTGTCGGTGATGCTGCAAAGCGTCAGATGATTACCAACAAGAACACAGTATATTCCATCAAGAGACTGATGGGTACAAGTGAAACGGTTGAACTGGAAGGCAAGAGATATACACCACAGGAAGTTTCTGCGATGATTCTCACATATCTCAAGGACTATGCAGAGAGCTATCTTGGTGAAAAGGTAACAGAAGCCGTTATCACTGTTCCTGCATACTTCAACGATGCACAGCGTCAGGCAACAAAGGATGCCGGTAAGATCGCAGGTCTTGAAGTCAAGCGTATCATCAACGAACCTACAGCGTCTGCACTAGCATTTGGTCTGGATAAGGACCAGTCCAAGGAACAGAAGATTCTCGTCTATGACCTTGGTGGTGGTACATTCGATGTCTCCATCCTCGATATTGCGGATGGTACATTCGAGGTTCTCTCCACGGCTGGTGATACTCATCTTGGTGGTGATGACTTCGATAACAAGATCATCGACTGGCTCGCTGATAACTTCAAGAAAGAACATGGTGTTGATCTGAAGAATGACAAGATGGCATTGCAGAGACTCAAGGAAGCAGCTGAAAAGGCAAAGAAAGATCTTTCCGGTATGGTACAGACACAGATCTCTCTGCCATTCATCTCCGCTGGTGCTGAAGGTCCTCTCCATCTTGAAGCAACACTGTCCCGTGCACAGTTTGATGAAATGACAAAGGATCTTGTCGAAAGAACAATGATTCCGGTCAGAAATGCTATGAGCGATGCAAAGCTCTCCAGTGGCGACCTTGATCAGGTACTGCTCGTTGGTGGTTCTACCCGTATCCCGGCAGTCCAGGAAGCAGTAAGACGTGAACTTGGCAAGGAACCGAACAAGTCTGTCAACCCGGATGAGTGCGTAGCTCTTGGTGCTGCAATTCAGGGTGGTGTCATCGCTGGTGATGTCAAGGATGTCCTGCTGCTCGATGTTACACCGCTTTCCCTTGGTATTGAAACACTTGGTGGTGTGATGACAGTTCTCATTCCACGTAATACAACCATTCCGGCTTCCAAGTCCCAGATCTTCTCTACTGCTGCAGATAACCAGCCGGCAGTTGATATCCACGTATTGCAGGGTGAACGTCCGATGGCAAATGACAACAAGACACTTGGCAACTTCCAGCTTGATGGTATTGCTCCGGCAAGACGTGGTGTTCCACAGATCGAAGTTACATTCGACATCGATGTTAACGGTATTGTCAACGTATCCGCTGTTGATAAGGCAACAAACAAGAAACAGTCCATTACGATCAAGAATTCTTCTGGTCTTTCCGAAGAAGAGATTGACCGCATGGTAAAGGATGCAGAAGCACATAAGGCAGAAGATGATGCACGTAAGGCAGACATCGAAACAAAGAACAAGGCTGAAGCTTACATCAACCAGATTGATGAAACACTCAAGAGCGATAATCCTAATGTCACAGAGCAGCAGAAAGACGAAGTCAAGAAGCTGAGAGATGAACTGCAGGAAGCTATTGATAAGAATGATATGGCAACACTCAAGACAAAGCTCGATGCCCTGGAACAGGCTGCCAATGCAATGGCTGAAGCAATGTACAAACAGCAGCAGGCTGATCCGAATGCTGCAAATGGTTCCACAAATGCCGGCAGCAGCAACGATGATGTTGTTGATGCGGACTTCAGTGAAAAGAAATAATCGACAGGGATGCGGAGCTTTACACAGTTCCGCATTCTCTTTCGAACATAACAGGAGGCAGTGAAGGATATGGCTGATAAAAGAGACTATTACGAGGTGCTTGGTGTATCCAGAAGTGCAACTGACGATGAGATCAAAAGGGCCTATCGTAAGCTTGCCAAAAAATATCATCCGGATTTGAATAAGGAACCCGGCGCAGCAGAAAAATTTAAAGAAGTCAATGAAGCCTATGAAGTGCTCAGTGACCCACAGAAGCGGCAGACATATGACCAGTTTGGCTTTGCCGGTATGGATGGGGCTGGAGCAGGTGGTTTTGGCGGCTTCAACAGCGGATTCACCAGTGGCAGTTTTGATGACCTGAATGATATCTTCTCCAGTTTCTTCGGTGGTGGTATGGGAGGTTTCTCTTCTTCAAGATCCTCCAGCCGTACTGCACCGCGCAAAGGGGAAGACAAGTTCATGCGCATGAATATTTCATTCATGGATGCCTGCTTTGGCAACACAGAGACGATCAATCTTACCGTAGATGAAAAGTGTGATGCATGTGATGGTACAGGTGCTGCCAGCAAGTCGGATATCGAAACGTGTCCGACATGTCATGGCTCAGGTACTGTCATCACCCAGCAAAGAACAATGCTAGGCATCATGCAGTCACAGAGTGTATGTCCGGATTGTCATGGTACCGGCAAGAAGATACGCAAAGTATGTCCAAAGTGCGCTGGCAAGGGCTATAACCGCAAACAGGTCAAAGTGGATGTGAAGATTCCTGCCGGTATCAATTCCGGACAGCAGCTGCGTGTATCCGGCAAGGGTGAACGCGGTATAAACGGTGGCCCGAATGGTGATCTGTATATTGAAATCAATGTTCTTCCACACGAGAAGTTCATCCGTGATGGAAAGGACATCTATCTCGATATCCCGGTGTCTGCCATCGATGCAACACTTGGTACGACACTCGATATCCCGACCATTTATGGAGAAGTTTCCCTGAAGATTCCTGCTGGTACCCAGCATGGACAGAAGCTCCGCCTTTCCGGTAAAGGTATTGCGGATATGCGCGGAGGTGCAACGGGTAACCAGTATTGCCGTGTACAGATTGTTGTCGACAAGAGCCTTACAAAGAAAGAAAAAGAATTATACGAGCAGCTCAAGAAGCTGCAGGACAGCGGTAAGGGTGACACAATCTGGGAGAAATTCAAGAAGACATTCTCCTGATAACAATCCATAAGGAGGTGATACCTCATGAACATGGAAGAAATGACTGAACAGTTGCAGCAGATCTTCATCAATGCCGTAAATCTTGCCCAGGACAAGGGTAATTCCGAACTGTGTATTGAACACATCTTACAGGCAATGCTGGAAGATGATGGACTGGATGGTATTTTTGAACGGCTGCAACTCAATAAAAATGAACTACTTTCGATTGTGAAAGACTATATTGACCGTCTCCCGGTCGTGTCAGGGTCACAGCCAGCACTGAACCGGTATTGCCATAAGGCATGGCAGAATGCAAAGGGAATCATGCAGAAATTCCATGATTCCTATGTGAGTACTGCCGTACTTCTTGCGGGTATGTTTGATACGGATGCGCCTGTTATAGAGGCATTTAAGAAGAAGTTCAACATTCGTAAGAAGGATATTGAAAAAGCAGAAGAAGACAGAAGAGGTGGTGTAACAATGGATGAAAAGACCAATGAAAGCCAGCTCGACGCATTAAGCAAATACGGGCATGATCTTGTGCAGGAAGTGCGTGATGGAAAGATTGACCCGGTCATCGGCAGAGATGATGAAATCCGCCGGGTCATTGAGATTCTATCCCGCAAGACGAAGAACAATCCGGTTCTGATCGGTGAACCGGGTGTTGGCAAGACAGCCATTGTTGAAGGTCTTGCATGGCGTATTATGAAAGGTGACGTTCCTCTGGGACTCAAGGACAAAAAGGTCATTGAGCTCGACATGGGGGCACTCATTGCCGGAGCCAAGTACAGAGGTGAGTTTGAAGAACGCCTCAAAGGTGTTTTGAAACAGGTACAGAAGGCAGATGGCAATATCATCCTGTTTATCGATGAGATTCATAATCTTGTCGGAGCAGGCAAGACAGAAGGTTCGATGGATGCAGCAAACCTATTGAAACCGATGCTGGCAAGAGGTGAACTCAAATGTATTGGTGCAACAACATTTGATGAGTACCGCAAATACATTGAAAAAGACAGAGCTCTGGAAAGAAGATTCCAGAAGATTCAGGTTTCTGAACCAACGGTTGAAGATACGATTAGTATTTTAAGAGGTCTCAAAGACCGCTTTGAAAGCCACCATGGTGTGACAATCAAAGATGAGGCAATTGTGGCAGCTGCTACATTGTCCAACCGCTATATTACAGACAGATTCCTGCCGGATAAGGCCATTGACTTGATTGATGAAGCCTGTGCTTCTATTCGTGTGGAAATGGATTCCATGCCGGTAGAACTGGATGAGCTCAAGCGGAAGATTATGACGCTTGAAATCGAAAAGACTTCTCTGAAGGAAGATGACGATCAAAAGAGCAAGGCACGTCTTGATGAGATTGTCAAAGAACTTGCCAGCCTCAATGAAACTTATGAAGAAAAGGTTTCCAAATGGCAGAGTGAAAAGAAGAAGCTCGATTCTGTAAAGGAATACAAGGAACAGCTCGAAAAGGCAAAGTTAGACCTCACCCAGGCACAGAATGATGCCGACTATAACAAAGCTGGTCAGCTGCAATATTCCATCATTCCTGATCTTGAAAAGAAGATTGCGGAAGCAGAGAAAAAGGAACATGACAGTATGATCCAGGAAGTTGTGGATGAGGATATGATCGCGAAGGTTGTTTCCAGATGGACACATATTGAAGTATCCAGACTCATGTCCACAGAACGGGAAAAGATTCTGCATCTTCCAGATGCATTGCGCAAGCGTGTCATGGGACAGGAAGAAGCACTTCATCTTGTGAGTGATGCCATCATGCGTTCCAAGGCACAGATTCAGGATGAAAACAGACCACTTGGTTCCTTCATGTTCTTAGGTCCGACTGGTGTTGGTAAGACAGAAGTAGCCAAGGCCCTGGCACAGCAGCTGTTTGATGATGAAAACAAGATTGTGCGCATCGACATGTCTGAATATATGGAGAAGTTCTCCGTATCAAGACTCATTGGTGCTCCTCCTGGTTATGTCGGTTATGAAGAAGGTGGTCAGCTCACGGAAGCAGTGCGCAGAAATCCATATTGCATTGTCCTTCTCGATGAAATAGAGAAGGCACATCCGGATGTCTTCAATATCCTTTTACAGGTATTGGATGATGGCAGAATCACCGATTCCAAAGGTGTGACAGTAGACTTCAAGAATACGATCATCATCATGACGAGCAACCTTGGCTCCCACTATGCGTTTGAAAAGGATGTGCAGGTGAGAAATGAAGGTTATATGGATGAGGTGAGGAAGTTCTTCAAACCGGAGTTCATTAACCGTATTGATGAAATCATTGTCTTCAATGCCCTGGATAACAGTGTCTTGAAGCAGATTGCGGACAAGTTCCTCAATCAGCTCAAAGAACGCCTTATGGAACGTGATATTCATCTTGAAGTGACGGATAAGGCAAAGGACAGAATTATCGAAGTTGGTGTTGATCCTGACTTTGGTGCCCGTCCGATGAAGAGGCATATCCAGCGTACCATTGAAACCGATGTTGCAAGAGTCATCCTTGAAAATCCAGACATTGCCAACAAGACAATTGTTGTGGATGCGGATGATCATGGTTACAAGATCAGCGTTCAGCGGTAGAATAGACGGCGGACATTGTTCCGTCGTTTTTTTGTGGAGTGTGTTATGAAGAAATCAAATGAGAGAGAAAACACAATAGTCAGAACAAGTATCATTGGCATACTTGCCAATCTTTTGCTTGTGGCAGGCAAGGCAATCACCGGTATGGCGACAAATTCCATCGCCATTATCCTTGATGCTGTAAACAACCTTTCCGATGCATTGAGTTCCTTGATTACCATTCTTGGGGTAAAACTGGCTTCAAAGCATCCCGACCGTAAACACCCTTTTGGCTATGGCAGGGTGGAATATCTCAGTTCTCTTGCTGTATCGGGTATCATTCTCTATGCCGGTATTGAATCACTCACCGCATCCCTGGATAAAATCATTCATCCGGCAACACCTGTCTATACAAATGTTTCTCTTTTTATTCTTGCCATGGCAGTAGCTGTCAAGCTTGTTCTTTCCTTCTATGTGAAAAAGATGGGGAGAAAAACAAATTCCTCAACACTTGTCGCAAGTGGAGCAGATGCCTTCAATGATGCCATCATATCGCTTTCTGTTTTCATCAGTGCTCTTCTGTATATGGCAACAGATCTTTCCATTGAGGCTTATGTTGGCTTTGTGATTGCCATTCTGATTCTCAAAAGTGCCTTTGAGATGATGCGGGATACATTGGATGATATTCTTGGTAAGTCAGCAGACAAAAAGACAGTGCATGAGCTCAAAGCTGCTATTCGCAATGTGGATCCCCGCATCCAGGGAGCGTATGACCTGATGCTGCATAACTATGGACCTGGGCACTATGTTGGCAGTGTGCATATTGCCATACCAGATACGATGACAGCTAATGAAATTGATGCCCTGATCAGAAAGGTCAATGCGGATATTTATGGACAATATGGTATTTCCCTTACCGGTATTGGCATTTATTCCATCAACAGTGAAAGTGATCTTGTCACGGATATGTTCCAGAAGATCAGAACCATTGTCATGGGACATGATGGTGTCATCCAGATGCATGGCTTCTATGTAGACACAAAACAAAAAACATGCAGTCTCGATATTGTCATCGCCTGGGATGAGGATGATCGTGAAGCATTGTTCAACCACATCACAAACGATATCGAAACTGCATATCCTGACTATGCATTTACGGTCAATATGGATATTGAAATTTAGAGCAGATTATCCATGATCCATTGTACAGCACCATCTTTACTGTTGGGTAAGGCGATTTCATCAGCACATGCTTTGACAGAATTCATGGCATTGCCCATCGCAACACCTGTGCCGGCTATCTGAATCATCGGAATGTCATTTTCTCCATCACCGATGGCAGCTGTTTCAGATATGTCGATACCTTCCATTCCGGCAATTTGTTTCAGTGCTTCTCCTTTGGAAACACCAAAGGTTTGTATCTCCAGCCAGCCAGGGGAGACAAAGAAGGCGGAATACTTTTTTGTGTTGACATGCTGCATAAATTTTCTGAGAGTCTTTGGAGAACCCGCAAAGCAGAGTTTGCTTGTCGTGGTGAGATGGTTTCTGGAAAGTGGTGTGATGGTTTCCCTGTAGAAGGGAACACCACGCATTTTGTGATATACTCTGCGCGCAGTGGAAAGCACTGTCGCAAAGATATGGTAAGCAGGTGAGCAGGTATGGTAAAACTGTTCGCCATCACTATAGGAAAGTACCATCGGATACTGGTAGAGGTAGCGCATCAGTTCTTTGATTTCCATCTCACCAAGATCCTCTTTATGTGACAAAAGATTGCCTTTGGCATCATAGATGTCCTGACCATTGGCACATGCGGCATAGTCAAACAATGTATCAGGAAGAATTCTTGTTATACTGTAGAACGGTCTTCCGGAAGCGATGACAACACGAATGCCTTTTGCCCTTAGCTTTGCAAGAACATCCATGCCTTCTTTTGACAATGTTCCATGGTTATGGAGAAGTGTTCCATCCATATCCAGGGCAATCAGTTTTATGTTTTTTCTCATATACTCTGAATTTTACTACATTCATTCATAAAATAAATCAAAGAAATGTTATAATTACGTTATTGTTTAAGGAGCAGAATACTTTATGAATACAACATTGAACATCGCAATGATTGTTGCATTTACATTTTTGGGGGGATGGATGTTTGTCCGTTATTTCCATACCCGTGACAAACTGATCGTCCAGGATAAAACATGGAACTTCATGCGTATCAGCTTTGGTATGATCGAAGTTCTTGCGGTCGCAAGTCTTCTGGCAGGTGGTAATTCTATTCTCGATTACATCCGTATTGCTGTAATGGTACTTGCCTGCACTGCTTATATGATCGTACGTGATGGCCTTGGTGAAGAAGGTCTTGTCCATAACGGAAAGGTTACACCATGGAACCAGGTTCGTGCATGGGACAAACATGAGACACCAAAGAAGATTGAACTCTTCTTTACATTGGAGTCCACCAATCCGAAAAAGCCTGACCAGTATAAGACAATTGAAATTGACTTTGATCCAAAAAACAAGAAACAGGTTGACCACTTCATGGATATCAACCTGCGCCGTAAGTATACCCGTATGAAGAAGAAGTAAGAAGAATGCCTCATGTGTACTGCATGAGGTATTTTCTTTTTCTTGACACATGAATTTTACACAACTATGATGTTTATAGTCAAAATGACTATGAGGTACAGAACATATGGGAAATATGGACAGTTCTCTGATTCTTCATACAGCTGATATTGTATTACTGAGTGTTAAAGAGGGCAGGCTTGTCATTCTTCTTCAAAACAAAGGAAATGGAGAATGGGCACTTCCAGGAGACATTATTTCTTTTGAGGAAGATATGGAAGAGACGGTCATGCGGCAGTTATCTCACTTTGTTACAAGCAGTGAAGATCTCTACTTCCGTCAGCTCTATACCCTTGGACGGGCAATGCGGGTCAAAGCAGAGCGTGTCATCACCACGGCCTATCTTACATTGACGGCGTTTGAAAATGTAAAGGTACAGGATGAGAACTACCAGTGGTTCTCTATTTCCAAGACAACACTTGCTATCAGTGAAGCAGGCAGACAATCCATTCTTTCTTTGTATAAGGGAAAGGAAAGCATGCAGTTTCTGATTGAAGATTTAGCTGCAGGCAACTATATCCGCACAACGTCAAAGGTCATGCAGGAAAGTGTACTGACACTGGCCCTGGACCATATCAAACTGATTAACATTGCCATGGATCAGGTACAGCACCGGGCTGCATCCACTGGTATTCTCTTCAATCTTTTAAGAGAAGAATTCAGCCTGCGTGAACTGCAGATCGCTTATGAAGCGGTCATCGGCAAAAAGACCGATACAGCAAACTTTCGCCGGGACATCCGCAGGATGCTGCGAGATACCGGCCGCAAGAAACGTCAGAATGGCAGAAGCGTTTCTTTATTCACATTTAATCCGATGTACACATATCTGAAGGAGAACTTATGAAAGTACTGGCAGTAATTGACATGCAGAAGGATTTTATCGATGGTGCACTTGGCACTAAGGAAGCAGTGGACATTGTGCCTGCTGTGATTGATGAAATCAACAAAGACTATGATGTGGTTCTGGCAACCCTGGATACTCATGATGAAAACTACCTGCAGACAAGAGAAGGAAGATACCTTCCTGTAGAGCACTGTATCCGCAATACAGAGGGATGGAAACTGCACAAAGATGTAGAAAAAGCACTGGCTCTGCGTAATGTCATCATCATTGAAAAGCCGACATTTGGCAGTCAGGTACTTGTCGACAAGATCAATGCATTGCGTCCGGACAGTGTGACATTTGTCGGACTATGCACGGATATCTGTGTTGTTTCCAATGCTTTGATGGTCAAGAACACATTGTATGAAACAGAAGTTTCTGTAGTTGAAAATGCTACCGCTGGTGTAACAGAAGAAAGGAAACAGGCAGCGCTTGAAACAATGAGCTCCTGTCAGATCAATATCATTTAGGAGGAGGACCCTATGAGCAACATCCATGTTGAACCGTACATTCCTGATGAAGACTATGACAATCCGGCAATGGTAACGGACTTTTATGAATTCACGATGGCTAACTGCCTCTATTTACATGGCTATAAAGATACGACCATGGTCTTTGATATGTTCTTCCGCAAGAACCCTGATGACCTGGGGTATTCCATCAGCTGTGGTCAGCGGAAACTGATCCGTTTCCTGGAGAACTATCATTTCACTGACCGCGACATCCAGTGGTTACGCTATAAGGGTATGTCGGAAGAATTTTGTGAATACCTGAGAAATTACCGCTGGAAGGGTGATGTCTATATGCTCAAAGAAGGTACGGTAGCTTATCCACAGGTACCTATGGTGAGAATTGAATGTGATATGGCAGGCGCGATTCTCATTGAAACTTATCTTTTACAGACAATGAACTTCCATAGTCTTATCGCTACCAAAGCAACCCGCATCACTGGTCTTTCCACCCATACTCCACGCAATGTCATGGAGTTTGGCACAAGGCGTGCCCAGGGAGAAAGTGCAGGTAATGATGGGGCATATGCGGCCATTCTTGGTGGTTGTATTGGTACGGCAAACTGCCTTGCGGAGATGAAATATGGACCTGATGTCAAAGCTGTTGGTACCATTGCCCATTCTTTCATTGAGTTTTATCCAAGTGAATATGAAGCGTTCAAGGCATATGCGGAAACTTATCCGGATAATGTTTCCTTACTGCTGGATACATATTCCATTTTTGAAAGCGGGTTACCAAACCTCATCCGCATTGATGATGAACTCATTGCAAAATACCCAGATGATCCTGGCAAGCGTGTCAAGAGTGCCCGCATTGATTCGGGTGACCTTGCAAGAGGCTATAAGAAGCTGCGCAAGGCACTGGATAAGGCAGGCAAGCCATATATCAAACTCGTTGCGTCCAATTCACTGGATGAAAAGAAGATGAGCAACATGGAAATGTATGAAGATGCCCACTTTGATTCTTATGGCGTTGGTGAAAAACTCATCACTTCCGCAACAGATCCGGTCTTCGGTGGTGTGTATAAACTTGTCGCTGTCAAAAATGAAGATGGCACATATACACCAAAGATGAAGTGTTCGGATTCTGCTTCCAAAGCTATTATTCCAGGGAAACTCATGGCATGGCGCATCTTTGATGCTGAGGGTAAGGGTCAATGTGATGTCATATCCCTGGATGATGAGGTCATTGAACCTGGCAAACCATTAGATGTCATCAACCTTGATATGGATGAATTTGACCGCCGCAAGACCATTGTCCCGGTAACGGTAGAAAAACTGCTTATCCCACATATGATCAATGGTGAAGTTGTCATTGATCTGCCCACAATTGCGGAAAAGAAAGCCTATATCAAAGACCAGCTCGAAAACCGTGTATGGGAGTCTGAACTGCGTCCGGAAATGCCGCATAAGCACTATGTTGACCTCACACTCAAGGTCGCAAAACTCAGAAGTGACCTGTACCGTCAATACCATGGAGGAGAAATATGATACGGGCTGTCGCAATTGGTGGTGCTTTCAATCCACCAACCATAGCCCATATTTCCCTTGCCCACTATGCCATGAAGGTAGCAGGTGCTGAGAAGGTTATCTTTATTCCAAGCAAAATGCACTATGTTCTTGATGAACAGAAGAAAAACTTCTCTTTTACCGATGAAGAGCGTCTTGAAATGCTAGAACGCATAGCCTTCAACCGGGAATGGATGGATGTCTGTCCTTATGAAATACAGGCAGACCATCAGCCAAGGACATATGAAACACTTTCGAGAATCCGTGAAGATGGGTATGAGGTGAAGCTTGTGTTTGGCTCAGACAAATTGAAGGAACTCCAACATGGCTGGAAGTATGTAGACAAGATTTGCAAAGAGTTTGGTATCATCTGTTTTTCAAGAGGTGATGACAAGGCTTCCAATATCATCCGCGATGATCCATACCTCCATTCTCTTTCTGATTTCATCACATGTATTAAAACGCCAGAGAGGTTCCGCAATATTTCTTCCACAAAGGCAAGAGGGTTATATATCACCTTGAAAGATAACCCGGAGGATAAACGGGCTGCACAGGAACTCAGAAAAATTCTTCCTGAGGAACTCGATGGCTTAAAGGAGTGGTTATGATACAAAATCATATGATAAAAGCAGGGACTGTCGTTCCTCGTCTCAAGGTGGCAGATCCACACTATAACGCAATTGAAATCATCCATATCATTGAACAACATAAGGACTGTGGTCTGCTTGTCTTTCCTGAGCTTTGTATCAGTGGCTATACATGTGCTGATCTTTTTCAGAACAGGACATTGCTTGAAGGCTGTCTTGATGCATTGCAGGATATCACAAAGGCGACAAAGGAAATCTGTGGTCTTACAATATTTGTTGGCATGCCCATCCTGTATGAAAATGCCTTATACAATTGTGCCGTTGCCATTTCACAAGGAGAGGTTCTTGCGGTCATACCAAAAGTACATGTGCCAATGTATGGTGAGTTTTATGAAGGCAGATGGTTTACATCTGGTAAATCCGTGATTGGAAGAACTATTAACCTCAATGGAAAAGAAGTACCATTTGGTATAGATATTCTTCTTGCGTCACAAAACCATACACTCATTGGTGCAGAAATCTGTGAAGACTTATGGGTGCCTGACAAGCCTGGTACACATGCCTGTCTTGCCGGGGCAGAGATTATGGTCAACCTTTCTGCTTCAGATGAACTGATTGGAAAAAGTGAATACAGACGCAACATGGTTGCCATGCAGAGTGCTTCCTGCTATTGTGGCTATCTCTATGTTTCCAGTGGCAGTGGTGAGTCCAGTACTGATCTTGTATTCTCAGGTCATAGCATCATTGCGGAAAATGGAACCATATTGAAAGAATCAATCTTTGAAGACAAGCCATGTGTAACAACAGCACTCATTGATATTGACCGTATCCGCTATAACCGCATCCACCAGAATACATATGCAAGTGAGGACAATGACTGGTACAGGCATGTACCTTGTGCCATCAAAACAGCAGGGGAATCTGCGATTACGGTTTCTGCTATGAAAGATGTACTGGTCAATGAAGACTACTTTGTCGCAAAGAACCCATTTGTGCCAAATGATGATGCGGAAAGAGGCAGAAGGTGTAAGCAGATATTGCATATACAGGCAAGTGGACTTGCGACAAGGGTGCGCTCTACCGGTATTCATAATCTTGTCATCGGTATTTCTGGTGGCCTTGATTCCACGCTTGCGCTTGTTGTATGCCATGAGGCAAAGAAGATTGAACCTTCGATTCATATCTTAGCTATCACGATGCCAAACCGTGGCAATACGACATCCCATACTTACAACAATGCATTGACTTTGATGAAACTTCTTTCTGATGAAGTCAGTGAAATTCCAATTGAAGAAGGGGTAAACAGCCATCTCAAAGACATTGGTCATAGCCTTAGCTATCAGGGAGAAGGTGACACCGCCTATGAAAATGCCCAGGCGAGAATGCGTACCTATATTCTGATGGATATTGCCAATATGGAAAATGGACTGGTGGTAGGTACAGGTGATTTGTCTGAATTAGCATTGGGCTGGTGTACATACAATGGTGACCATATGTCCATGTATGGGGTGAATGCTTCCGTACCTAAGACGCTTGTGCAATATATCTGTCGCACATATGCACAAACATGCGGTAATGATGCTTTAAAGGAAGTACTCATTTCCATCTGTGATACACCGATTACACCAGAACTTACCCCAAGTGCTGGTGGACAGATTGCCCAGAAGACAGAAGAAAAGATTGGCAAGTATGACCTCAATGATTTCTTCCTGTTCTATACATTGCGCTATGGTATGGATCCGGAAATGATCATGGCACTTGCCATGAAGGCATATGATATTGACCTTGAAACGACAAAGGAAGCCATCCTGCGGTTTACAAACCGCTTCTTCCACCAGCAGTTCAAGAGAAGCTGTCTGCCAGATGGTCCTAAGGTTGGTTCCGTGACACTTTCTCCACGTGGTGACTGGCGTATGCCATCTGATGCATCGTGTGCATTATGGACAAAGAAAATCAAAGAAGCAGAATGATTTCGTTCTGCTTTTTCTCTTTGTTCAGTCAGTATTCACGCAATATCCTCTAAAGGTGTTAAGATAGCAATGAGGAGGATATGTTGTGCATATTCGTAAAGAAAGATATCTTTTGATTTTGTTCGCTGGTATTGTATTAGCCATGGCTTTGCATATTGATATGGTGCTTTCCGTATTGGAATGGATCTTCAATCTCATCATTCCTTTGGGTGTAGGCTTACTGCTTGCCTTTATACTCAATGCGCCAATCAGTGGTCTCTATCGTTTCATCACAAAACATTTCTTCAAGCCAAAGGATGAAAAGCAGGAGAAGATATTGAACTGGTGCTGTCTTCTTCTCGTGCTTGCTTTCATTGTATTTCTGATTGTACTTGCGGTAATAATGTTTATTCCGGCACTGGTAGACTCCGCGCAGAGTATTGGTCCATTACTCAGTGAAAAACTGCCCGCATTCCTTGATTTCCTGAGTCAGTATGGTATTGATGTTTCGCTTGCTGAAAAGGTGATTTCCGGGATTGATTTTAAGGAACTCTCAGCCAATGCAGGGGAAATTCTTTCTTCAACCATCCGCGTTGCCAGTGTTACCATATCTGGCCTGTTCAATTTTGTTTTTGGTCTTGTTATCGGTATTTATATGCTGCTCAGCAGACATACATTGTTACGGCAGGTGCGCATGTTAATGCGGGCATGGCTCAATGACAGGGTCATTTTGAAAATTGATTATGTATTGAATCTCATTCAGACCACGTATACAAAGTTTTTGTTTGGACAATGTGTAGAAGCCTGTATTCTTGGCTTTCTGATCTTCATTACCTTTGCCATCCTGCAGCTTCCTTATGCAGGGCTTATTGGTTTCCTGACAGCACTGTTTGCCTTTGTGCCATATGTTGGTGCTTTTGCCTCATGTATGATAGGGGCATTCCTGACACTTCTGGCAGACCCAGGCAAAGTACTCATCTGCATCATTGCTTACCTCGTCGTACAGTTTGTCGAAAACCAGTTTATCTATCCAAATGTGGTAGGCAGTTCAGTAGGACTTGCGCCACTATGGACACTGGTTGCTGCACTGCTTGGTGGTAATCTCTTCGGACTGCCAGGCATCATCTTCTTTATTCCACTGACAGCAGTTATCTTCACCATCATCCGTGATGCAACCCACAGGCGGCTTTCGCTCCGAAAACAATGAGAAGCTATGTCTTCTCATTTTTCTTTCAGAAACAAAAAAGCAGTGACAAGAAGATCATTCCTGTCACTGCTATGTTGTAACTGACCAAGATACCATCTTAGAGAAGCCATGTTTTTACCTGTTCGATAGATGTTTCGGTGTATTTTGCAATATGCTCATCATCAATGCCATCCGCATGTAGTCGTTTAGCGAATGCTTTTCTTTCGATTTGCTGAGTAAATTCTCTTTCTTCTTTTCTGGCAATTTCTCTCTCTTCAAGTCTTTCTCTTTTTACCAGATCTTCAATTTCATTGCACATAGGGCTTTTACCATCCTTTCCGATTGTCTTTACTTCTCTGATTTTATCCCGGAGTACCAGGTTAAGGGTTTTTTCTGGATCTGCAGTTTTGAAATCGTGCATCAGTCTTCCACGACTTGTGGAGAGATCCTGCATCCTGCAGTTCAAATACATAATACACGATCCAT
>CASEPS010000029.1 GCA_949289855.1 uncultured Erysipelotrichaceae bacterium | reverse complement strand
AAAGAAGGTTTTGCACAATGACTAAAGGAAGCGGCGTTGAGAATAGCCCGCAGGATGATTGATCTAGAGGCGACGGATGAAGAGATATTGGAAGTGGTGGATGTTACAGCGGAAGAACTTGCAGTAATCCATAAGGAAATGATTGAATCTGAAAAGAACAGGAAGGACAGGTGATTCTGTACTTCCTGTTATTCGTAATTTGATTGTAGTAATGATATGTCAGACAAGGTGATGAATGTAATGAGCAAGGTATCCTTCTCTTACCCCATTTTCGCTTTTGTGTATGACTTCGATGTCAAAGCTTTCCATGGCAGCTATCAACATGCCCATACCTGGCAGTATGACAGAAGCTCTGTCTTCGTCCGCAATACTGTAGAGTACTGTGCGTGCTTCAGTTTCTTCATTTTGTAGGCGTTTGTAAAAATCCTTTGCCTGTTCGATGGTGAAGCTTTCACCAATACCATATAGTTTCTGCATGGCATAGGTTGTATAGCGGATCGTTCCACCAATGCCAATCGCATGTGCACAGTTTTTCATTGCCGGATATCGTCTGCGCATGTCTTCAATCGATGGTCTTGATGTATCCGGGGTATATGGCATCGTTTTCAATCTTACGCAACCAAGGGGAATGGAATATGCTGCGGTTGCTTTCTTATTTTCAAAGGATACAAATTCGGTAGAGCCTCCACCAATATCGATGAGCAAACCACTATCCAGGGAGGAAGAGATGGCTGCCCCATAATAGTCAGACATGGCTTCTTCATGTCCTGTAAGAATTCTTACATCCTTGCATCCAGCTTTCTGTACAGCATGGATGAGTTCCTGCTGGTTCGAGATGTTTCTGCCACATTCAGTGATATCCGCATGTACTTCTTCTATGTTGCGCAAGGAAAGAAGTTCCATATATTCCCTGACGGTTTCATAGGCAGTTTCTATGCCTTCCTGTCTCATTCTGCCATTTTCTATATAACCAACCAGATGTTTTGCCTGTGATATGCTTTCCATCAGTTTCAATGTGTTGTTCTCTATGGAATAAATCGCAAGGACGATGGTGTTTGAACCGATATCAATGATGCTGGTAGTCTTTGTCATATAAAATTCCTCCAGGTTCATTATATTCTGATTTGCTTGTGCAATGAAACAATTTCATGGTAAAAGAGAAGAACATTCATGTATAATTGAAAAAGAGAACCAGGAGGTTAATCATGTATAAACGTGTATTGCTGAAGCTGAGCGGAGAAGCTCTTTCTGCCGATGGAAGCACATTCAGCGTTGATGTTTTGCAGGACCTTGCATCTGAAATCAAAGAAGTTGTGAGTCATGGTGTTGAGGTCGCTATTGTCGTCGGTGGAGGAAACTTTATCCGTGGAAAGATGGCAGTTGAACTTGGCATGGACCGCACCCAGGGCGATTACATGGGAATGCTTGCCACAATTATCAATGCCCTCGCCATCCAGTCTACTCTTGAAGGAGCAGGGGTTGATACCCGTGTGCAGACTTCCCTCAATATGCCGGAAGTTGCCGAACCATTCATTCAGAGAAGGGCAGTCAGACATCTTGAGAAAGGCAGAGTTGTCATCTTTGGTGGAGGAACTGGTCTTCCATTCTTCTCAACAGACACAACTGCTGCACTTCGTGCAAGTGAAATCAAGGCAGATGTCATCCTGATGGCAAAGAATGGTGTGGATGGTGTCTATTCCGCTGATCCAAAGAAAGATCCTTCCGCTACAAGATTTGATGAACTCACCTATATGGATCTTTTGGAAAAAGGACTGCAGGTGATGGATTCTACCGCTACTTCCATGTGTATGGACAACCACATGCAGATAATGGTCTTCAATATGAACCAGAAGGGCAATATCGTCAAGGCATGTATGGGTGAAAAGATAGGTACAGTAATTAAAGGAGAAAAATAAATATGGCTTACCCAATTGTTGAAAACAGCACTGTCAGAATGGATAAGGTGATCGAACATCTGACATCTGAACTGAATACGATCCGCACAGGCATGGCAAATGCCAAGATGCTCGACAGAGTTGAAGTTGACTACTATGGTTCCATGACACCAATCAACCAGATTGCTGGTATTTCTGTCCAGGAAGGCAGAACACTTGTCATCAAACCATATGATCCATCTTCCCTCAAGGATATTGAAAAAGCATGCAACCAGGCTGATCTTGGTATTGCACCTCTTAATGATGGCTCTGTCATCCGTCTTACCGTTCCGGAACTGACTGGTGAAACACGTAAGGAAATGACAAAGAAGGTTTCCAAGATTGCTGAGGAATGCAAGGTGCAGATCCGTAATATCCGCCGTGATGCAAATGATGCAGTCAAGAAGGATAAGACAATGGATGAAGATACACAGAAGGATGCCAAGGAAGAAATCCAGAAGCTGACTGACAAGTATACAAAGAAGATTGATGAAATTGCGGACAAGAAGTCTGCTGAAGTCCTCAAAGTATAAGTGAGAAGAACCGGTTACCGGTTTTTCTTTTTGGCTCTGATGGTATAATGGCAGGCATGGACGTCATTGAATTACAGCAAGTTACACTAAAGTATGGAAATCTTGCAGCATTACACAATATTTCTTTAACTGTCAAAGAGAAGAGCTGCTGTGCAATTGCCGGACCAAGTGGTTCAGGTAAGACAACTCTTTTGCGTGTTATTGCCGGACTGTTGCATCCTCAATCTGGAAATATGCATATTGCGGATGGGAAAACGATTGCCATGATCTTTCAGGGGGCAGCTCTCTTTCCGCATACCCGGGTCAAAGATAACATAGCCTATGGTCTTTATAATGCAGGGTACAAGAAAGATGAGATTGCCGAGATGGTGAAACATACAGCAGAAAAACTGCATATTTCGCATCTGTTAAACCGTTATCCTTCCACACTTTCCGGTGGTGAAAAACAGAGGGTAGACATTGCCCGTGCCATCGTGCGCAAGCCGGATATCTTATTGATGGATGAACCATTCGCAAGCCTTGATCCTGCATTGCGCAATACACTGCTGGAAGAGATCATGCGCATCAAAGAAGAGTACGGTATGACGCTTGTGATGGTGACACATGACCAGAGTGATGCCATGCGTATGGCAGATACAGTGTTTTTGTTACATGATGGAGAGATTGTAGAAAGTGGAGCACCGGGGAAATTGTTTGATGATCCGGAATTGTTATTTTCAGCTTCATTCTTTGGCAGCCTGATACCAGATGAGTATCAGATACATGTGAAAAATGGCAGGTTTACACTATTATCTCTGGATTATCATTGTGACATACCGGATGGCACATATACGGTATTGGTGAGACCATCTTCCTTTGTTTCAAAAGGGACGATACCTGTATTGATTGATTCACTTTCCCGTTATGAAGACCGATATCTTGTAACTGGCAGCTGCGAAGGAGAAAGAGTCAGTCTTCTGCTAGATGAAAGACCAAAGGGCAGTGCCCTGTTTGTGGGTGTTTTGGAAGAGAAAGTACTGCTGTTTGATCAAAATGGCAAACGTGTAAGGGAAAAGATTTTCCTGTAAGTGCTGTTTTCCTGCTGTACTATGTCATACAATAAGGGTACGGAGGTTTTTGGAAATGGATAAGTATATCTGCCCATGTGGATATGTGTATGATCCGATGCTCGGTGATCCTTCACAGAATATCGCACCTGGAACAGCATTTGAGGATCTTCCGGAAGACTGGTTCTGTCCGGAGTGCGCTTTACCAAAAAGCGAGTTCACAAAAATCGAAGAGTAAGATGGAAAGGCTTGAATAAGCCTTTTCATTGTGTCATTTTTTCAGTTATAATTATTAAATCGTTGTGAGGTATAGAGTATGAAAGAGTGCAGACATCTTGCCATCATCATGGATGGTAATGGAAGATGGGCAAAGGCAAAAGGGTTGCCCAGAACTGCTGGTCATAAAGTGGGGGCAGATAATGTTCGTACGATTGCCATTGCGGCAGACAAGCTGGGTGTGAAATATCTGACTTTATATGCATTTTCTACAGAGAACTGGAAACGTTCACAGGATGAGGTTGGTTATCTGATGAAGCTTCCGGCGTATCTTTTCAAGATGTATATGAAGGAGTTTCTCGAAAGAGGGTTCAGAATCCGTCTGATCGGTGATCTTGCACCTCTTCCGGAAGCTACCCGCGATGTGCTTCTGGAAGCCGCAAAGGAATCAGAGAATAATACCGGACTTTCTTTGATTATTGCCATCAACTATGGTTCAAGAGATGAGATTGTCCGTGCAGCAAGAGCATATGCCAAAGATGTGGTGGATGGCAAGGCTGATCTTTCTTTGACAGAAGAACAGTTTGATACATATCTTGATACACGCGACTTCCCACCTGTAGATCTTTTGATCCGCACAAGTGGGGAACAGCGTATTTCCAACTATCTGTTATGGCAGATTGCGTATGCTGAGCTTGAATTTATCCCGGAATCCTGGCCTGAATTCACACCTGCTGTATTAGAGAGATGTCTTGAAGAATATAGTCATCGTGACAGACGGTTTGGAGGTGTCAAACCATGAACAAGAAGATGATGATCAAGATTGCGACAGCATTTGTACTGATTGCCATTGCGCTTCCACCATTGATCATGGGTGGAATACCTTTAAAGGTTCTTGTGACTGTTGTTGTTGCGCTTGCGGCATATGAGATTGCCAATATCCAGGCTGAACAGGCAAAGTGGCTGACAACGATGATCAACTTTGTGGCAATGATGGCAATGTGTATTTGTGACATTGAATATTTTATGGCAATCATGGCCATCTATGTCACGATATTGTTTATTTCTGTATTGATTGATGAAAAGACAACTGCCGAATTTGCGGCATATTCGTTTGTACTTGTGTGCATGATTGGCATGGCACTTCGCTGTGTGATGAAGTTCTACTCATTTGACGATGATGGGTTTCTTTTGATGATCTATGTTGCCATTGCAACATTCCTTTGTGATACAGGAGCCTATTTCTTTGGCGTCTTCTTTGGCAAGCACAAACTTATACCACGTGTTTCTCCAAACAAGACATGGGAAGGCAGTATTGGTGGTTATATTACCGGTGCGATCACTTCGGGTTTGTTTGGTCTTCTTGTGTTAGATGGACTGGATGCTTCATTAATACTCACCGGTGCTTTGACTCTGCCTTTGATTGCCCAGGTAGGTGATCTTGGTTTTTCCAGTATCAAACGTCATTTTGGCATTAAGGACTTTGGTTCATTTCTGCCAGGACACGGTGGGGTTCTTGACAGGGTAGACAGTCTGATTTTCTGTCTGATGTGGTTCCATGCACTCATGATTTTATGGGGGATTTTATGAAAAAACTTGTCATTCTTGGTGCCAGTGGGTCTATTGGCACCCAGACAATCGATATCGTGCTTCAGCATCCGGATATGTTTTCTGTGCGTGCACTTGGTGTTGGCAGAAATATCAAAGTTCTGGAAGAAATCCTTGCAAAAGTGGATGTGGATCTTGTTTCCGTTGCCAATAAAGAAGATGCAGAAATGCTTGCACAAAAATATCCTGAGAAGTCATTCTGCTATGGTGAGGAAGGACTTCTGCAGCTTGCAGGATTAGAAGACTATGATGTGCTGGTCAATGCACTTGTTGGTTTTGCGGGCTTTGCACCAACCATGAAAGCCATTGAGGCAGGGCACAATATTGCCCTTGCCAACAAAGAGAC
The DNA here is from genome assembly GCA_949289855.1 of uncultured Erysipelotrichaceae bacterium. GTDB lineage: Bacteria > Bacillota_I > Bacilli_A > Erysipelotrichales > Erysipelotrichaceae > Bulleidia. The sequence continues at coordinate 32,834 of CASEPS010000029.1, read as the reverse complement.
ACTTGTCTGTGGGGGAGCTTTGATCAAAAAGGCGTTGGAGAAATACAATGTTTCTCTGTATCCGATTGATTCAGAGCATAGTGCCATCTTCCAGTGCCTGCAGGGTAACCGCAGAAGTGATGTCAAACGTCTCATCATTACATGTTCAGGTGGTGCTTTCCGCAATAAGTCAAGGGAAGAACTGTCTTCCGTTACGGTCGATGATGCTTTGGCTCATCCGAACTGGTCCATGGGACCAAAGATTACAGTAGATTGTGCAAATCTCATGAACAAGGGATTTGAAGTAACAGAAGCTCACTGGTTATTTGATATTGATTATGACCATATTGATGTATTGATGCATCCGCAATCCATTGTGCATTCCATGGTGGAATATGTCGATCATTCCATCATTGCCCAGCTTGGTGCACCGGATATGCGTCTGCCCATCCAGTATTCATTGACATGGCCTGACCGTTATGACTTCCATGAAGAACATCCACTGGATCTATCTGTTGCTGCGGATCTTCATTTTGAAAAACCGGACACAGACCGCTTTCCACTTTTGAAGCTTGCTTATGAAGCAGGTAAAAAGGGCGGTAATCTCGATGCGGTTATGAATGGAGCGAATGAAGTTGCTAATCTTGCCTTCCGCAACCGTGAAATTCCTTTCCTGATGATTGAGGAAATTGTTACTGGTGCAGTGCATACAGCTGAGTTCAAGGAACTGGAAACGGTGGAAGATGTCATAGAAGCCGATCAGTATGGCAGAACATTTGCTGCAAAGAAAATAGAGGAGTATCGTAAAGAATGCTGACATTTATATTATTTATCCTGCTGTTCACGGTCATCATTATGATTCATGAAGCAGGACACCTTCTTGCTGCCAAGAAATTTGGCGTATACTGCTATGAATTTTCTTTTGGTATGGGTCCACTTCTTTTCTCGAAGAAGTTCAAGGAAACACAATACTCCATCCGTGCCCTTCCTATTGGTGGTTATGTAGCCATGGCAGGGGAGGATAGTGATGAAGAAGTTTATCCGGATGTCAAAGTTCCTGAAGGCAGAAGGATTACCGACCTTGTCTGGTGGAAGAGAGCCATCATCCAGCTGGCGGGTATCTTCAACAATATTCTTCTTGCCTATTTCATCTTCTGTATGGTTGTCCTTGCGGCAGGCAGAATTTCTACATCACCAGAACCTGTTGTCGATTCCATTATTGCTGGCAGTCCTGCTGAAACAGCAGGCTTTGAAGAAGGGGACAAGATTGTCAAAATTGTGAAGGAAGATGGTTCATCCATCAAACCTGCTGAGTTTATTGATATGCAGACATTTGTCACCGATGACAGCACTTTGACCATTACTGTAGAGCGTGATGGTACTGAAGAAGTGATGAGCGTCACTCCGATATATGACGAGAATGAAGAGCGTTACATGATTGGTGTCAATGCAGCAAAAAGCAAAGCGGTTGATGTGAATCTTGCCAACTGCTGGTATTATGGCGGTTATGAGATGATCATGCTGACGCGTCTTATGTTCCAGGCAATTGTCAATATCTTCCAGGGTGCAGGACTTTCCAATTTGTCAGGTCCTGTTGGTATCTATCAGGCAACAGACACATATGTGAAGATGGGGTTTGAAAGCTATCTTCTGTTGATAGCACAATTGTCATTGAACCTTGGCATTTTCAACGCTTTGCCACTACCGGTTCTTGATGGTGGACAGTTTGTCATTACGGTCGCAGAAGCAGTCGCCCATCGAAGATTGAATGAAAAAATCCGTGTTGGATTGATGTTAACGTGTTGGGCGTTATTGATTGGTCTGATGGTTTATGTGACATGGAATGACATAATCCGGTTATTTTGAACAAATATTAACAAAAGCATGGCGAACTGTCATGCTTTTGTTATAATAACCATGAAGAATTTTGTCCTGCTTTCCCCGTTACTCGAAGCGCGGATCAACAGCTCTCATTCAGCTGTGCATGCAGACAATGTTCGTCAGCTGTGAGGCTATCTTCATCTGATATGTTTCACATGTTATATTCCTGCAAGGCTTTATCTGTTTGTCAGGGGCACTCACTGATCTGAACCAGCTGATGCAAACTGACGTCTCGAACTCAGATAGATGTACGTAACAGGAACGAAGCTTCTTCATCAAGGCAAATGTCAGTCTGCCTCAGGAAGAAGACAGGGTTAACGCATACCCAACAGTTTTATGCGTGATACATAAAAGCAGTCTTCAAGCATTTCATTTGTGCCCCATGAGGCTCCTGCTGTATGAACTGACGAGTATTGATCGGTCTTGTGTCGTAATTTCACACCTGTATTATGTGAAATTGCATGATCTGCTTTTCAACGGGTTTTTTGTACCCTTGAAGGACTTCGAAACGAGGATTAACGATAATGAAAATGATAAAAAGAGCTTTTCTGACAATTGCGACGCTCTGCCTTTTCGTACCGGTTGTACAGGCAAATGTGACAGAAGTAAATGCAATCAACACTGGTGACTATGCGATTCACCAGGGATGTGTATTCGATGTTGATGTCGTAAATGATCAGGGTGGTTTTGACCATAAAGGATGTTATAACAATTTTGATGAAGCAAAGAAGGCAATGCAGAGTCTTGGCCAGGATGCGGTTGTAAGAAACAACGCCAGCAAATCCCCGACAAAGATTGTTGCCATGACAAACGGTATTGTCATCTCCAATCCATACAGAACAGGAGATAGTCTTTCTTACTATTATGAAAGAGGAGACTTCACTGGTTCCACAACATATTCCCAGCAGTATATGCAGGGTAAGTACAATGGAACTGCTTCTTACAATTCCGGGAATGGTTCTGGTTCTGTTGCATTGACGATGAATGGTTTTGAAGGTTACATCAGAATGGAAAACTGTGACCTCGTACCAATCAAGTACTTCACAAACCATCTGCCTATTATTCTTGGTGGAAATAACAATGAAGATCCGGAATATACCATTTATCCGGAAATGAATAAGTATGTCTGTGGTACAGACAATGCTGGTAACAAGGAACTCTACTTTTATTCCTATTGGGGCTGGAGTAACAGCGTACAGGTTCCTTCCAGTACAAATGCTACACCGAACAGACAGGGTGTTTCCCTTTCTGCTGCTGATTGGATGCAGCCAGGTACTACATATTACAGCTATAACGGTTATGACTTCTATACCGATATGGCAATGAATAACAAAGCTGGAACTTACTATGATTACTATCAGTTCCTTCCGGCAAGAACAAAGTCCAATATCACTGGTGCTGATTTCAACAACTACCTGATGGGTAAGGGCTATACAGCTGGACGTTCTGCTATGTATGGCACAGGTGATACCTTTGTCAGTGCCCAGAACACATATGGTGTCAATGCACTGCTTGTCTATGCACTTGCTATCCAGGAATCTGGTTTTGGAACAAGTAACTATGCATTGAACAGAAACAACCTCTTTGGCTGGAATGCGGTAGACTCCAATCCAAACAATGCTTCTTACTTTGGTTCTGTAGGACAGGCGATCAATGAACATATGCATACAAACCTCAATGGTTATCTCGATGTGGATGACAGCCGTCATTTTGGTATGCAGATTGGTAACAAGGGTAATGGTTTCAATGTCAAATATGCTTCTGATGCTTACTGGGGTATTAACATTGCTCACTATGCCTATGAGATTGATAAGTACACAGGTTTCAAAGACAGATACACAACTACTGTTGGTGTTGTAAGCAGCAGTACTGATGTATGGTTCAACAGAAGTTCTACAGACAACTCCCATTTCTTCAATATCAAGAACCCGGGTGGTACATACTATGAAAAGGCATATACCGTCACTATTCTTGGTGAAGCTAATGGCAAGTACAAGATTCAGTCTTCTGACCATCTCATCAATGGCAACCTGACAAGAGCTTCTGCTTACAATGGCAGAGAATACTCCAATGGTAAGGCCTACAACTGGGATGCCTATGTAGCATGGATTAACAAAGACTATGTCACAGTTCTTACAAATGGAACACCTGCAGGCAGTGTGGATGTACCTGAGACTGATGATAATACTGGCGGATATCCAGATAGTGTCATTGAGGCAATTTCTACATTTGATCTCGAACGTGGTGTGACTGATGTTTCTGTTGAAAATGATACAGTAACTATTAAGGGACTTGGATACATTTCTGGTGCAAAAGCAGATGATGAAAATTCAGTTAAGCATTATGTTGTATTAGAAAATACAGAGACTGGCGAAAAGACTGAATTCGAGGCAAAGAGTGTCTTGAATGAAGAAATGTCTACAAAGTTCTGGAAACATTACAAGTACGTAAACTATGAAGCAGTATTCTCAATTAAGGATCTGCAGCCAGGTAACTACACGATCAATCTCAGAGTTGTAAATGGTGAGTATGATATTACAAAGGATCTCCAATTCAACATTGATAAGAAGAATTATAAGTATTCTGGTGATGATGGATATACGACAAGGGTCTTCAGTGATTCCCTGTTTAGAAACAGACTTTCAATTTCTAAAGAGATTGAAAGTGCAGATCTGAAACTTGATGAAGTAACCAGACCTTCCTGGAGAAAAACTGTGTTAGGTACAGCTGGTATTTCAGTAGAAAATGGTCACCTGACTGTTTCTGATGGTTATGTTTATATGATCGATGCAGATCAGAAAGCAGATTTGAATCCTATATTGACATTCTATCTTGAAGATGACAATGGAAATCTGACATCGTTTACTGCTACTTTGAAAGATAGTACAAGAGATTTTGCTACGATTACTTCGTCTGACAAAGATCTGTCATTTGCTTCATATGATCTGGATGCTGATTTAACAAATCTTGCTCCGGGACACTATCGTCTATGGACGAGTATTACTACAGATGAATACAGAGACGTTTTTGAGACATATAGTCTGGACAGAACGAATTATTCTGGATCAACAGATACAAAGACCTTTGAACTTGTTCGTTCAAATACTCGTTACAGATATGAATTGACCGTAGAAGAAATTGGCTGATGGAGGTTATGATGTTTAAAGCTAAATTTATAATCAGTGCTATTGCTGCAGCAGTATTGACTGCAGGTACTGGTACTGCAGTATATGCCTATTACAACAACGGTTCCTCTAATGGAATTGCTGTTCCGGACTTTGTTGGATCTGATAAAGCAACTGTAGAAAACTGGATTGAAAAGTATGATACAGAAGAACAGGTTCAGCTTGTCTATGACTATAGCGAAGATGTAGAAGTTGACATCGTTATGGAACAGTCCCTTGAAGAGGGAGCTGTTCTTGAAGCGGATGATACACTGCAGCTTACACTGTCTCTTGGACCAGATGAAAAGGCACTCTTTGAATTACCAGACTTCACTGGTAAGAAGAAGGCCGAGATTGAAGAATGGTTCAACAAGTATCACTTCACAGCCGTAACATATGTATATGAAGCTGTTGAAGATGCTTCTATTGAGAAGGACACATTCATCAGTATGACTCCAGAAGCTGGAAATGAAGTACTGCGTACAGATGCTATTGAAGTCAAGCTTGTCACAGATGAAATCACTGTTCCAGACCTTGCAACAATGAGCAGAGAAGACATCCAGGCATGGGGTGATAAATGGGGTGTAACAATTTCCTTTGAAGAAGAGGAAAGTGAAATGCTTCAGGATGGTGCTATCGCTTCTGTATCTGTAGCTAATGGTGCAATTGTCAAACGTGGTGACACAATCGTTGTCAAGATTGCTAAGCATGTGGACAGACCCGTATCTGAAGAAGCTCAACAGCAGACTACAACACAGCAGCAGACTGATACAAACTCAAATGCAAATGCAGGTAGCGGAAGTGGAGCATCGTCTAATAACGGAGGCTCCAATAATGATTCTTCTAACAACGGAAGTGGATCTACTGTTACAAATGCTTGTCAGGCATTCTGGTATCCGCCTGAAGAAACTATTGAGTCCGCATCTGAAGCACAGTCTAAATTTGGTGCAATTGTAAGCTCAATGGCAGGCTGTTCTGCAACATATAATGAGGGTCAATATAGTTTCGATGGATCATGGTCCTATGATTTATCAAATAATGGAAATACCATTAACTTCTACATTCAGAAATATTAATAAGTGAAAAACCAGCAGATCTTAATTGACCTGCTGGTTTCATTTTATCTGTTGTCTTTTCCTTATTGTTTGTTTCTCCAGTTGTTACTGAAGGTGTGCTGTTGTGTTTCCGCAATACCTCTATGACCATGTATTTCAATGGAATTGAGGGCAGTATCGAGTTTTGTGAATTCTTCATCTGTGAGTTCTACATTCCATGAACCAAGGTTTTCGAGGATGTGATCAATGGATTTGGAACCTGGAATCGGAATGCAGTTATCATACTTCTTTAACATCCATGCAAGAGAAATCTGTGCATTTGTTGCATTCTTTTCTGTTGCATATGTCTTGAGAAGATCGAGTACTGGCTGGTTGGCATTGATGTTTTCTTTGGAAAGCTGTGGAACAAACTTTCTGACATCATCACCTTCAAATTTTGTTTCTGTTGTAACTTTTCCAGAAAGGAAACCACTGGCAACAGGTGAGAATGGTACAACAGCAATGTTGTGCTCTAAGCAATATGGGAAGACATCGATTTCACAATCTCTTTCGACCATGGAATAGAGGTTTTGTACTGCACCAACTGGTGTGACATCATCTGCTTCTTTGATCTGTTTTGCATTGACCTGGGAAAGACCCCATTCTCTGATTAATCCTTCCTGTCTGAGTCTGCCCATAGCTGCTGCAATTTCCTGTAAGGAAAGGTCTTCATTGATACGGTGCAGGTAATACAGGTCAACATAATCTGTTCTCAGGTTCTGCATTGACTTTTCCAGGTGTGCTCTGATGACATCATAGAGATTTTTGTTTTCTGTTTCTTCAGTAGCGATGTGCAGTTTTGTTGCGAGAATGATGTCCTTGCGGAATGGTTCTACTGCTTTGCCAACGAGCTGTTCATTATGTCCTGGATAGAATTGTTCTCTTCCATAGGTTTCTGCTGTGTCAAAGAAGTTGCAGCCAAAGTCATGTGCCTTGCGGATAGCGTCTATCGCATAGCTTTCTTCAGGTACTTTTCCATAGCCATGGGAGAAGCCCATGCAGCCCATGCCAATAGGGGAAACGGTTAAGCTTTTGATTGTTCTTGTTTTCATTGTTTGTTGCCTCCTTGCACTTAAAGAATAGCTAATACTGTATGTTGAGGGAAGAATACTTATGGTAAAATAGTAGAAACCAAAGGTTTCTACTATGTTGTATGACAAAGCAATAGATGCATTCAGAAAATCATGTGAATATGGAAGTTTACCCGTGCTGCAGAGGATTTGTATATTTCACATACCGCATTGATCAAACAGATTAACCGTCTGGAGGATGATCTTGGTGTAAGTTTGTTTAATCGCACTTCTCATGGTGTGAGTCTGACAGAAGCAGGGAAGGTTTTTTATGAAAAGACCACAAAACTTCTTTCTGTATGTGATGAAGTGGTAAAAGAGACAGTCAGGGCAGAGAAGCATAAGAAAGCCATTATTCGTGTTGGTGTATCTCTATTCTATCCTGCAGGTATGTTTCTGGATTTGTGGCATTCTTTTCAGGAATTATCATCCCTGTTTGATCTCAAGATTGTACAGATTCCTTCTGATGCCAAGCGATATGCAGGACTTGGCAGTCAGTTTGATATTCTTGTTGGACCATATAATCTGAATATGCCATATCCATTTTATCCGATTGGTTCCTATTCATTTTCTATAGCTATGCCATTTGATCATCCATTGCATGATAAGAAAGTGCTGCATTTCTCTGATCTTGATGGCAATATGATCATGATTATGAAAGAAGGCACAAGTGCTATCAATGACATTGTTCGTCAGAAAATACAGGAAGAATGTTCTCGTGTGGCAATTATCGATATAGATCCACATTATGATATGCAGACATTTAATAATTGTGCTGAACAGCATTGTCTCTTATTAAGCCTTTCCTGTTGGGACCTTGTCCACCCCGGACTTGTTTCCATACCATTGGATGAACCATATGCACTTCCTGGTGGCATTCTGACGGCAGAACAAGTATCTGATGATATGCAGACATTGATGCAATATCTCAATATTCATCAGAAAGAGAATTAGTGTACACAGGTATGTACACTAAAGTGGTTTCACTATAGCATCATAACTGAGGAGGAATTCAATATGCAATATGCAGAGTATATCAATGAAGTCAAAAAGAGAATCGATACATTGCAGAAAGAAGGTAATCTTGAAAAGTGGATTTTGCAATATGCACGTGAGGTTTCCCTCGATAATAGCAAATGGTTTCTGGAGAAACTTGTCTATCAGGAACAGGACGATGCGGCGGTACTAGAGGATTTCAATGCATTCATACGTGATATTGAAGATGATACGTATTATATGAAAGTTGATTTTGAGGCATATCATTCCTGGTATGATAACGATTATACGTATATTGATGTGTTCGCTATTGGTTCAAGATTGGAAGAATATTACAGGATTGCGGAAGAAAAAGTAGATGAAGGGGAACTGGATATTGCACATAAGATATTGCAGGGGTTAAATCAGATTAGTGTTGATGTTTCAGATGATGATGACGATGATTCTTATGATTATATTGAGTATCCTGATTTATCTCTTTATGATTTATGTCTTGAAGATTTGTGCTCTATACCATATGAAGAATTCTGTTCTTTGACTTTATATGTAATTTATCAGTTGAATAGCATAGAACAGAGAGCTGAAAGAATAGTTGACTGCATGCTCAAAAATAAATATAAACCTAAGTTATTGAATGATTTATTTGATGTGGTGAATATTGGTCGTGATGAAAAGAACGCTTTTCTTGATGATATGAAAGTGTATCTATGTCATGAGCCTGTATCCTAATAGTGAAAAGCTGCTTCGAATGGTTCTTTTGTTACGCTATGGAAAAAATAAGATAATGGAAGCTTCGCAGGATGTGATTGCTATTTACCCGGGTATTTTTGATGAAGATATGGAAAGCATGATCAATCATAAACAATATGATAAGGTTTTGGAAATTGCACAATTGAATTTTCCATTGATAAAAGAAGGAGAAGATGAACGCTTACATTATGCAAAATTGATAGCTGAATCTGCTTTTTATCTCTCAAAATCGGAAGAGGAAAGGGAAGCATTAGAAGAATGCTTCATTGAAGAATATGATGTGCAACCCGCAATAGCATTACTGACAAGATTTAATTTATCAGAACAGGATATAAAGCCTATTATGAAAAGGGCAGAGAGATATCAGTCAAAGTACGGAACGATGTCAGATTTTATGTGGCAGAAGGGAATAGAAACAGATAAGTATGTATCACTTTTATTAGGAAATGCTAAACCTGTACTTGATGCTATACAGAACAACCAATTGTATGAGGAAGATGAACTGGTATTAATTTTACTTGTATTGAATCTTTTGGATGAATTAAACAATCAAACAGTGATAGATCAGTTATATAAAAAGCTGAGAAACTATTTACAAGATATTAATCATTTTGATATTCGCGATTGTATCTCCAATTGGAAAAAGTTTCATCCGTCTAATAAATTGGAAAAACAGTATATCTTTGATGAATTACTACCCTATGTGGATAGACAGGCACGAAAGATTCTTGATGCAAGAATGACCTATAGGTATGAACATGCTGCACTTCTTCTTGCTTCCATAGCAGAAGCTGGTGTTACCCTTGGAAAATTCTATATGCCAATGGAATTTCTGAACATATACTTGAAAGAGTATTCAAGGCTAAGATCTTTCAAGAAACAAGTCAAAGATTTAGGTTATTGATGCAGGCAATATGTTTTTTGCTTTTTAACATCCGGTGGCTTAAGAGAAAATTATCATCATGCGATGCTCAACCGATGCATTGAGCAAGTGATCTGATTGTCTTCACACAGATTTAACAACATTTCCAATTCATGACAATATTGTACTATTTCATTGGAAATTGTGTCCTAACAGATCCACTCTGTCGTCAATATAATCATAGTTGTAAAGAGACAAAGGTCTCAAGGAGGACAAGATATGTTCAGACTTTACAACGTAAATGATCCAAAGAAGCTCGCTAAGCTCGCTGCTGAATGCAAGGGCAATGTTGAAGTAGAATTCAACAGATTCAACAGAAATGAAGCTGTCAATATGAAAGAAGCAGGTGCTGAAAGCAAGGTTGCTGAAATGCTGAAAAGAGGCATGAGAAACATCATTGTTGTTCTCGATAACAAGAGTGATCTTCGTGCCTACACAAGAGAAATGCTTCTTGCGTAATTCAATTCGCGATTCCCTTTCTACATGGTTCCCAGGGCAATATGGGAGCCTTTTTTGATATGAAAAAGGCAGTCGTATTGACTGCCTGTTGATCAGAATTGTTTTGTGCCTTGTACAAAGACGGATTTGACATTGAAGTCATCATCGAGAATGGCAAGTGAAGCATCACAGCCACTGCTGATTCTGCCAAGATGGTCAGCCATCTTGAGAAGGGAAGCAGGGTTGAGCGTACAACTGTTGAGAGCGTCTTTGAATGGTACACATGCCTTTTTGACAAGGTTACGGATACCATCATTGATCTTCATGGTTGAACCGGCAAGGTTCTTTTCTTTAACAAGGTGAGCAGAACCATCCGGATAGATTTCAATTTCATGACCACCGAACATGAACTTTGTACCAACCGGATAACCTTTGCACATCAGACCATCAGATATCATGACTGCTCTTGTGCTGTCTTTGGATGTAAAGAAGATGTTGAGTGCTTCTGGTGTGGAGTGGTTGCAGTCACAGATGACTTCACTATAGAGGTCATGGAGTCTGAGTGATGCGCCAACAAGACCGTTTTCTCTGTGGCTGAATGGTGACATGGCATTGTATGTATGGGTGATGGACTTCGCACCATTTGCGACTGCAAGCAAAGCCTCTTCATATGTCGCATTGCTATGCCCCATGGAGACGACAACATTGTTTGCTGCACAATACTTTGTTAATGCAAAGTCAGTGTCATGTTCTGGGGCAAGGGTGATGACTTTGATCAATCCCTTTGCAGCTTCCTGGTATTCTTTGAATTCTTCAACAGAAGGGGAAACGATGGCCTCTGGTGGCTGTGCTCCTTTGTATTTCATGTCGAGGTATGGACCTTCAAAGTGAATGCCGAGGATTCTTGCACCATCATATGGTGTACCATTAACAACATCTGCGACATTTTTGACGGCCTTGAGAAGTACATCTTTGTGTTCGGTGATAGTTGTAGCAAGGAAGCCTGTTACACCCTCCTGGACGATGTTCTTTGCCCAGTTGCGAAGTCCTTCTGGTTCAGCATAGTTTGTATCAAAGCCATATGCTCCATGACAATGGATGTCAATGAAGCCAGGCAGAATCATGAGGTCTCCAAAGTCTTCATCTGCTTCATTGCCATATGGTTCGATAGCATCTATTGTTGTGCCATGGAAAGAAATGACTGCAGGCATAAAATCTCCTGCTACATAAACACGTTTGGATTTGATTTTCATATCGTTGTGTAACTCCTTTATGTATACTTTATCACTTTTGAAAGGGATTTCGTGAACGAAACGATTTCTTTGATCGAAAAGACAAAACACCGTCAAAAATATGTGAATTGCCTGTAACCTGTTGCAGTTGGTATAATAGTGAAAACCAGGAGGGTTATACAATGATTGGATTGATTGTTACAGGTCATGGTACATTTGCCAGTGGCTTATACAGTGCAGTGAAACTGCTTGCCGGAAAACCGGAACATTTTGAAGTGGTGGATTATGTGCAGGAAGATACAACAGATGATCTTTCTGACAAATTGAAAGAAAAGGTTGAACTTCTCAAAGATTGCATAGATGGTATTGTCATCTTTGCGGACATTGCCAGTGGTGCACCATTCCGTGAAGCAATGGAACTTGCGGAAGATTACAAAGGTGAAAAGCGTATTGAAGTGATCGGTGGCGTAAACCTTGGTATGGTCATGGAGACTAACATTTCAAGAAGTTATCTCAAGGATATTGATGCGTTCCTTGATATGGCAATGGAAGAAGGCCGTAAACAGATACAGCCTGGTGTCCATGAAGAATGATAGAAAATCGGAGGTATAGAAATGGATTTCGGTATATTGCTCGTTCTATTGCTTGTTGCAATAGACGGGGTGATTGGCATTCATGTATTACAGATGCCAATTGTTGCCTGTGCATTGATGGGACTTGTGACAGGTAACGTAGAAAGTGCAATAGCAGCAGGTGCTTCGGCACAGGTTGTCAATATGATGCTGAGGGATACGGGATTTGAAGCTGGTTTCTTCAGTGCGCTTGTTGTTCTTGCCGGGGAAGATGCTTCTTCCTCAATGGCAATGTCAGTTGGCGCTGTCATACTTGCCATTGCGGTGGAATATGTGATCCGTCTGATCATGACCGCATTTCTTCCAATGGCACGCAACAGTGCTGCAAAAGGGGATGATAAGAAGATTGGTCTTTTGAATTTTGCAGGACTTGTTGTGCGTTGTGTTATTGTAGCAATTGCGGCCTTTGTATTTGCTGGCAGTGCTGCTGAACTTGTTACCTTTGTTGAAACAAACTTTCTCTGGGTTGCAAATGGCTTCATCGGTATGTCCTTTATGCTGCGGTTTCTTGGTCTTGCCATCGTCCTGCGCAATCTTTCTTTGAAAGACATGCCAGGTGCCTTTGCTGCCGGTATTGCTACAGCGATGCTGTTTGTCAGTGCTGATGCACCATATGCATTATTTGCCTGTGCACTGTTAGCATTTGCGATTGGTGCATATGATTACCATAACCGTACAAAGAACAATGACAGTTCTACAGCAGTCAAAGGAGGTGCAGAGAAATGGTGGTAGGCACAACACCGTATCAGGATAGAAAAGAGGCATATCCTCTTGATAAAAAGACATTGCGATTCATTGCTTTGCGTTCCTTTTTCATGCAGGCAGGACGCAATAGTGAAACAGACAGTTCCACAGGCTGGACATGGGCAATTGCTCCAGGTCTTAAAAAGATTCATACCAATGAACAGGACTATGCGACAGCATTGGGACAGAATCTTGAATACAATGATCCAGGTACTTTGTTTCCAACCTTTGTGATGGGTGTCAGCCTAGCCCTTGAAGCCCAAAAGGCAGATCCTGCCATTATCCGTGCTGTGCGCACATCTGCTGCACTTGCCGCAATGTCTTTGGAAAATGCATTGTTCAATATACTGCTGTTACCAGGACTGTTCTCACTGCTTGTATCAGCTCTTTCCGGAACAGTTGTCATGGCAGCTGTCTATGCCGTGATTGTTTTCCTGCTTTGTGTCATCCTGCGTTTTTCACTTGTTTCTTATGGCTATGCCAAAGGTTCTGCAGCAGTGGAAAAACTTATGGCTAAGGAAGATGCTTTAAAACATGCTTCCCGTATTGCCGGCATTTTCATGATCGGTGCAATTGTGGTATGTACAAGCATTATGCCTTCAGGGCTGTCTTCCTCGTTTACTGCCCATGCTTATCTTGATGGGGCATTCCCGGGATTGATTGGCGTTGTGGCTGTATTGCTTGTTTACCATCTATTGGTGAAGAAAAACTGGTCATTGTTCAGGTGTGCACTGCTGTTGATGGTCATTGGATTTATCATTGGTGCTTTGCTTTGAGAGAATCCGGATAATTTCCGGATTTTTTTTGAGGGTTTACCACTTTTGCTGTGTACAAGATAGGCAGGAGGTACAATCATGAGTGGATTGATGATTAAAGACATGCTGGATGAAGAGAGGCCCCGTGAAAAGGCGTGCCGCTTTGGTATCCGCACCCTCAGCACAGCAGAACTGCTAGCCATTTTGTTAAGAACAGGAATCAAAGGACAGTCCGTTATCGATACGGCACAAGCTCTCTTGCGAAAGGCAAAGAACGTATCAGGACTTGCTTCGATGAGCCTGGAAGAGATTATGGAAATTGCTGGCATTGGTCAGGCCAAAGCACTTGTGCTACTAGCTTCGTTTGAGCTTGCAAGACGTATGGCATATGATGACATCAAAGGTGAACAGATCAAATCACCAGAGTCGCTTGTGCACTGGCTGAAAAGTGAAATTGGGACACAGCAGCAGGAAATGTTTCTTGTCATTTATCTCAACCAGCAATTGCGCATTATCACACACCGTATTCTCTTTCAGGGAACGATCAATGAAGCTGCTGTCTATCCAAGGGAAATCTTCAAGGAAGCACTGCTATTGAACAGCACATCGCTGATGTTTGCCCATAACCATCCAGGCGGTGACATAGTGCCAAGTGACGCGGATATTGCTTTGACGGCACGGCTTGTCAAAGTGGCAGATCTCATGGGTGTCAAAGTGCTTGATCACATCATTGTCAGCGGTAATGCTTACTTCAGCTTTTCAAGACAAGGAATTCTTGGAGATTGTATGACAGACAAAGATAATCAATGTTAAAATACAACCAGCAGAATGATTTGTTTTGAAAGAGGTGTAAAGATGCAGAAACGTTTCCAGACTCTATTGATTCTGGTATTGTGTATGGTGCTTTTGGGTGCAGGTGGCTGTGCAGCTGCTTCTGAGCAGATAGCTTACAGTGTATATCCGATTGCATATCTGATCGAAAGAATTGCCGGTTCTACTGTGACAGCTGTTTCTGTAGAGACCAATACCATTGCCCAGAAATCACAGCTCAAAGAAGATTACAAAGAGATTCTGGATAACAGTGAAGTCTTTATGCACATTGGTGATCTTGAACCGTATCTTTCTGCCTATGATGATGAAATCCGTGCTTCTGGTACGCAGATTCTTGATCTTTCTGCAGTCAATGCCATTTATCCATTTGGAAGATACACAGATGATGGAAATGAAGTGGCATATTATGAAGATGAGTGCTTACAGATGGTAGATACTTGGAATTATGAGATGAATCTCTGGATGGATCCGATATCCATGGTATCACTTGCAGGTGATATCCATAGCTGGCTTGTCAAGACATATCCGGAAAACAAAGCGATGTATGATGATAATCTTGCATCATTAAAGCTGGACCTTGTCAATCTCGATGCGCAATTTGAAGTGCTGGCATCCCAACTGAAACAAAGCGGGCAGAAATTGCAATTTGTGACCATGAGTGCATCCTTTGGCATATGGCAGAATACATATGGCTTCGGCATTTATCCGGTAGTATTGTCACGCTATGGTGTATTGCCAGATGAAACACAGCTGTCCTGTATAGAAAAAAGAATACGTGAAGATGATGTACGTTACATCGTCTATGAACCGGATATGCCTGAAGACATGATCGCCCTGTATGAACGGGTGCAGGAAGATCTTGGGCTTACACGTATAGAATTGTCAAATCTTTCCATGCTGAGTGAAGAACAGGCATCATCGGGAAAGGATTATCTTTCGGTGATGTATGAAAATCTCAGCACATTGCAGAGTGTTGTGCAGGAAATGGAAGGTCAATAAAAGAAAGGAGTCTGTCGCTTTGCGACAAAGTATAGAGAATATGAAGAAACTGATGCTGACGGATGGAAATTCCATGCTGTTCCGCGCGTATTATGCTACAGCATATGGACATACCATGACTTCCTCAAAAGGAGTCCCAACCAATGCGGTATATGGCTTTGCCATGATGCTGCAGAAAGCCCTCGAAACGGAAAAACCAGATGCTGTACTTGTTGCCTTCGATGCAGGCAAGCATACATTCCGCCATGAGCTGTATGCGGACTACAAAGGCGGAAGAAAACCAGCGCCGGATGATCTTGTGCCACAGTTTCAGCTTGTACGCGACTACCTCGATGCGTTTGGCATCCGCTGGGTGGAAATGCAGGATATTGAAGCAGATGACCTCATCGGTACAATGTCAAAGAAATACCCTGATTACAATACCGTCATCTTCAGCAGTGACCATGACCTGTTACAGCTTGTGGATGATACAACAAGTGTATTGTTAATGAAGAAGGGGATGACGGATATGGATGTCATGACCCCGGAAAAGATGAAAGAGGACATGGGTATTGAACCACTGCAGATCATCGATATGAAAGCCCTCATGGGAGACAGCAGTGACAATATTCCGGGTATCAAAGGCATTGGTGAAAAGACAGCTGTCAAATTGCTGCAACAATATGGAACGGTCGAAAATGTCCTTGCCCATGAAGGTGAGTTAAAAGGGGCATTGCAGAAAAAGATCATGGCAGGACATGAAAGTGCCATGTTATCCAAAACACTTGCCACCATACGCCGTGATGTCGATATTGATGTAGACATTGCAGAATGTGCATTCCATCCAACCTATGATGCATTGATCCGTTTCTTTGAAACACTGGACATGAAGACACTTGCGGAACGTTACCGCAATATGTCTCAGGATGATGTTTCTGTTGAACAGAAACAGGTGGAAGCAGAAATTGTCACAGAGATTCCTGCTTCCTTCTATGAACATCCATTTGCCATCTTTGCGGATGATGACCAGGCGGAGTTTATGTCTGCCTCACTGCATGGTCTTGCCTTGTCTAATGGCAGGGAACATTACTACATCCATTGTGATGATGTGAAGCATGATACATTGTTATGTGAGAAGTTATGCAGTGGCAAAGCAATTGGCTATGATGTCAAACGGATGATGCATGTCTTGTCCAATGAAGGTATTGCTGTAAAGATGCAGGATGATGTCATGATTATGGCATCTCTTGCGGATTCTTCTTTGACAAGTTTGCAGAAGATTCTTGACCACTATGGTATTTCCTTTGCCTTGGCATATGAAGATGTATATGGCAAAGCAGGAAAACCACTGCTTGTTGTTGAAGAAAAGCAGCAGGCAGCCTATGGCTGTGAAAGGGCAGATGCCATCCTTTCCATTTATGAAAATGCAGATAAGCAATTGACCACAGATGGTGAAATGAATCTTTACCGGAATGTGGAGATGCCATTGACGGTCATTCTCTATAACATGGAAAATGAAGGTATCCGTTGTGATATCAATGTCCTCAATGAAATCGCTGATAGAACCAAGGGAGAAATTGACCGGTTACAGATGGAAATCTATGCGGATGCCGGAAAGGAATTCAATATCAATTCTCCAAAGCAGCTTGCAGCGGTATTGTTTGATGATATCGGACTCTATACGGGTAAAAAGCGCAGCACATCAGCAGAAAATCTGGAAAAACTGCGGGGTGCACATCCGATTATTGAAAGAATTCTCGAATACCGCCGCCTCAGCAAGATCTACAGTACATATGCGGAAGGTCTCAAGAAATATATCCGTCAGGATGGACGCATTCATACGATTTATAACCAGGCTGCCACCCAGACTGGAAGACTTTCTTCTTCTGAACCAAATCTGCAGAACATCTCTGTGCGGGATGAACAGGGAAAGGAAATCCGCAAGGCATTTCTGCCTGAAGAAAACAGTGTGCTCATTTCCTGTGACTACCACCAGATTGAATTGCGCATGCTTGCCCATATGGCAGATGAAACAGCTTTGATTGAAGCATTCAATGAAGGTATCGATATTCATACCAAAACAGCCATGGATGTGTTTGGGGTTACAAAGGATGAAGTGACACCACTGATGAGAAGACAGGCCAAGACAGTCAACTTCGGTATTGTGTATGGCATTTCTGACTATGGTCTTTCTGAGCAGCTTGGTACATCTGTTGCGGAAGCAAAGCAGTTCATTGATACGTATTATGAGAAGTATCCAAAGATACGCACCTATATGAACAGTATTGTCGAAGACTGTGAGAAGAATGGCTATGTGACCACATTGCTTGGCAGAAGGCGAGAGATTCCCGAGATTCATGACAAGAACCGCATGATTCGTGAGTTTGGCAAACGGGCTGCCATGAACGCACCTATCCAGGGCAGTGCAGCAGATCTCATCAAGCTTGCCATGATTGATATTGATAAAGCCATGCGCGAGAAAAATGTGAAGTCCAAAATGATTCTGCAGGTACACGATGAACTCATCTTTACCGTACCAGAGGATGAAGTGGAAATGATGAAGGCACTCATCAATGATGGTATGGTCAATGCTATGCAGCTGAAGGTGCCGCTGACTGCTGAATGTTCCATTGGCAGCAACTGGTATGAAGCCAAATAAAGGAATGTGGTGCTATGCCTGAATTACCGGAAGTAGAAACTGTGGTGAGAACACTGGAAAAACAGATACGGGATGAAGAAATTCTCGGGGTTGATGTGCGCTATGCAAAGATGATTGAAGGCGATGCAGAGGAATTTGCTGAAGCTCTTGTCCATGAACATTTCCGCACATTTGAAAGACGTGGGAAATATCTCATCTTCCGCATGGATCATGTCACACTTGTTGCACATCTGCGTATGGAAGGGAAGTTCTACATCATGGATGATGCAGAACCATTGAACAGACATATGCATGTCATCTTCCAGTTACATAACCATAAGCAATTGCGATATCATGACACCCGCAAGTTTGGCAGGATGTGCATTCTGCCTCTGGAATATGATTTTACCCATTATAAAAACCTTGGTCCGGAACCATTGAGTGATGCATTCAATGCGGACTATATGCACCAGTACATCAAAAACCGGAAAGTGCCACTCAAGACACTATTACTTGAACAAGAGTTTACGGCAGGTATTGGAAACATCTATGCAGATGAAATATTAGCCGCAAGTCATCTGAGACCCGGCAGAAGCTGTGCACGTATCACCCGCAAAGATGAAGAGAATATTGTCAATAACACAAAGATGATTCTATCTGCAGCAATTGCAGCAGGGGGTACGACCATCCGTTCCTATACATCGTCCCTTGGTGTAACAGGCAGGTTTCAATTGAATTGTGCAGTGCATACAAAGAAGACATGTGCCATCTGTGGCAGTGCTATCAAAGTGAAAACGATTGGCGGACGCAGCAGTTACTATTGTCCGCATTGTCAGAAATAAGGAAGTTGTATGAAGAAAATCGGTATTGCCGGAACAATTGCGTCCGGAAAAACGACATTTTGTATATTGCTTAAAAGAAGAGGTTTTCCTGTCTTTAACAGTGACCGCTATGCTGCGATGTGCCTTCATGCAGGTCATCCGGCAGCAGAAAAGATTGTTGCTGCATTTGGAAGTGATGTGCTCGACAAACATGGAGATGTGGACAGAAAGAAGCTGGCTGAAGTTGTTTTCCATAATGAAGAAAAGAGGAAACAGCTCAATGACATCACCCATCCATATGTCATTGGTGGTATGGACCATTTCTTTTCTACCCATGCAAATCTTCCCTTTGCCTTTGCGGAAGTGCCGTTATTGTTTGAAGCAGGACTGGAAGACAAATTTGATGAAGTGATAGTAGTGACCTGTACAAAGGAAACGGCTGTCAAACGGATGATGGAAGACAGGGACTATAGTGAAGAGGAGGCAAATGCCCGCTATGCATCACAGATTGATGCACAAAAGCAGATGGAACTTGCGGACATTGTCATACATAATGATGGAACCATGAAAGATCTCGATCATGAGGTGAACCTTCTCTTGCGCAGATTGAGGGGCAGAAGGAG
The DNA here is from genome assembly GCA_949289855.1 of uncultured Erysipelotrichaceae bacterium. Lineage (GTDB taxonomy): Bacteria > Bacillota_I > Bacilli_A > Erysipelotrichales > Erysipelotrichaceae > Bulleidia. The sequence goes on along the minus strand of CASEPS010000029.1, from coordinate 13,286 downwards.
CTGATATGTTAAAGAATGAAGATACATACAGGGTGGAATGTGCTACGGCAATTTCAGAAGACAGTATTGTTTCCCTGCTGAATCTCTATCAGCCACTAATCAAAGGAGATGGTGTTCTTCTCTATCTCACATTGCATGCGGAGGCACGCCACCAGCGCACCCAGACAACCCACCGCCATCTTTCCAGGATTATGGATATTCCCCTGGATGTATTGGAAAGAGCACGATTCAGGCTTGAACAATACAATCTCATGCAGACATTCAGCAGAAGTCATGAACGTTATACAAGCTATATTTATAAGCTGCGCTCACCATTGCCTACCCTGGATTTCCTGCATACGCGGAGTTATATGAATACCTATATCAGTGTGGTTGGCAAAAAGGACAGCGATGAAGTTGCCGCACGGCTTGGCAATGTCGGTATTTCTATAGAAGGTTACCGCAATGTGACAAAGCCATATATCAATACAACCGTGAAGCACAATGTGGAAGAACCGGTATATCAGAATGTAAAACCGCGGTATGTGTTCAACCGGGAAGATGAGGCCATCGAGTTTGATTATGAAAAGTTCATCGCTTCATGTTCTGCTCTGGTGTTTCCGATCCAACTCAGAACGGATGAAAATATGAACCTCATTGGCAGAATGGCAACGGTATATGGTATCAGTCCTTCGCATATGGTGGAAATTGTCGGGGCATGTAGTACCATTGATGGAGAGACGTTCAATACGGAAAGGTTCCGCTATCTTTGTAAAAAGACAAAGCCAGATGTCACAGCCGCAAATGATCCATATGATCTGCCTCCTGTTTCCTATCTGCAGTCAAAGCAGATGGGCAGACAGCTGGCAAGAGGGGAACTGGATATTCTTGAATATCTTTCGGTCACAATGAAGTTTCCCAACCCTGTTGTCAATGTTATGCTCGACTATATTCTCAAAACATCAGACAACCGTTTGAACAGGAAGTTTGTGGAATCAGTCGCTGCCGAATGGGCAAGAGATGGTGTTGAGACAAAGGAACAGGCATTGCATGAAACAAAGAAACGCCCTTCTTATACAAAGCCACGGTTTACAAATGCTGGAAGGGTACAGGCATTACCTGCCTATAAGAAGGATGAGAACAAACCGTTGACAGACGCAACACATGAAGATGTGGCAGCGTTTGAAGAGCTTTTGAAACAACACCAGGAAAAACTGGAAGAGGAGTGATGGCATGCAGAAGATGGACTTTACGATAGAGATCAGTGAAAAAGAAAAACAGGATACAGATGCACTGGTTGAGAATCTGCTTGCGGATAAGATGGTGATGAATTATGCCACAAAGCATAACATTCCGCTTTCTGTCATCAAAAGCCATCCCTGGTCAATCGATGAATGGAGAAAGACAACAAAGCCATGTGAGTCATGTAAGGGACTTGCCTGTTGTACAGCCCGCATAGAGGGCTATCAGAATATGCCCATCTATGATGGCATTCTCAAGATTGTACAGACACCATGCCGTTATAAGCAGGAGGAGCTCACAAAGCGGAAACATCTTTCAAACTATATTATCAATGACCTGCCTCATCAGATGGAAACAGTGACGTTCAAGAATATAGAGACAGATCAGGAAAAGCAAGAGTATCTCAAAACAGCTGGTGCTGCACTGCTTGCTTCGCAGAATAACAAGGGACTTTATCTTTATGGACCGATGGGTATGGGCAAGACATATCTTGCGGCTTGTGCTGCAAATGAGCGTGCAAGAAAGGGTATGAAGGTAGCCTTTGTCTATTGGCCTGACTTTGTGCAGCGTATGGCATCCATGGTGATCAGTGGGGAATATCGTACTGAGATGGAAAGACTCAAGTATGCAAAGTTTGCGGTCATTGATGATATTGGTGCTGAATCGGTTACGGAATGGAACCGTGATCAGTTGTTATTACCAGTGCTGAATGCACGGTATGAAGCGGGTCTTACAACATGGTTTACATCAAATGAAGATCTGGATTCTCTGCTTGATCATTTCAGATTTTCATCAAAAGGAGATCAGGCGGATGTAAAGGCTGAGCGCATTTTGGACAGGATTAAAGCTTTATCTTCACCGGAAGCGCTTACTGGCAAATATAGGCGCTGAAACTTGTTGACTGCTTGAAAAACAGTGCCTAAAATGAATACGAAATCGGAGGCTAACAGGAAATGGTCAGAAAAATTGGTGTCCTTACTTCAGGCGGCGATGCCCCTGGAATGAATGCGGCAATACGATCAGTTACACGCATTGCCCTGAACAATGGTATTGAAGTTGTTGGTGTTCACAATGGCTACAAAGGTCTTCTCGATGAGAATTTTGAACCATTAACCCGCGCCAGTGTCAGTGACATTATGGATCGCGGTGGTACAGTACTTGGTTCGGCAAGACTGCCGGAATTCCGTGAAGATGAAGTGCAGAACCAGTGCATCAAAAACCTGAAACGTGCAGGAATTGAAGCACTTGTCGTTATCGGTGGAGATGGTTCCTACCGTGGTGGACTTTCATTAACAAGAAAGGGAATCAACTGTATTGGTCTGCCTGGAACAATTGATAATGATATTCCTGGTACGGACTTTACCATTGGTTTTGATACGGCTCTGCAGACTTGTGTGGAGAACGTCGATAAACTACGTGATACATCTTCTTCTCATCACCGCTGCTCGATTGTTGAAGTAATGGGCAACCATTGCGGCGATCTTGCATTGTATACAGCCATTTCCTGCGGTGCTGAGATGGTGATTACACCAGAGACAGGCTATGATGAACTTGAAGTCATTGAAAAGCTGAGATATCTTGGTGAAGCTGTGCATAAAAACCATGCGATTGTGCTGATCTCTGAAAAGATCTGCGATGTGGATGCACTGGCAAAGAAAGTCACATCCATGACCGATTTCTCGGGTCGTGCTACGGTTCTTGGTCATATCCAGAGAGGCGGTTCTCCGACTCCGATGGACCGTATGCGTGCAAGCAGAATGGGCGAAAAAGCTGTTGACCTTCTCATGGAAGGTATTGGCGGTCATTGCGTAGGTATTATCGACAATGAGATCGCTTCTGTTCCGATCCAGGAAGCTCTTGAGCGTCCTCGTAAGAGCAGAAAGGCATTGTATCGCCTGTTTGACAGACTCGTATAACCAAAGTGCTTATCTATCTGGCAATCTGCCGGATTGATAATATAGGAAGGATGAAAAAAAATGGAAAATTACAACCACACGCTGAAGAAGACCAAAGTCATTTGTACGATTGGTCCTGCATCCGAAAATGCAGAAACTCTCACAGAGCTCGCAAAAGCAGGTATGAATATTGCCCGCCTGAATTTCAGCCACGGCTCACATGAGGAACATAAGGCAAGAATTGAACTTGTCAGACATGTTTCTGATGTGACTGGTATCAACCTCGCTGTAGCTCTTGATACAAAGGGTCCGGAAATCAGACTCGGCAACTTCATCAATGACACAGAGAATTATGAAATTGGTGAAATCGTTTATCTCGAAAAGGCAGAATGTGAAGGAACACATGAACGTTTCCACATTCAGTGCCCTGAATTGTTTGATGACCTCAAGTCTGGCAATTATATTCTGATCAATGATGGCAAGATGAGACTCACTGTCCTTGAAAATGATGGACAGGAACTCAAGTGCCGTGTTGAAGTAGCTGGTCCGATCAGCTCCCACAAGGGGTGCAACGTTCCAGGTGTCAAGCTCTCTATGCCATTCCTTTCTGAAAAGGATAAGGCAGATATCCGTTTCGGATGTGAAAATGATGTTGACTTCATCTTTGCTTCCTTCGTCAGAAGAGCAAGCGATGTCAATGCAATCCGTAAGATCTGTATTGAAATGGGCAAGCCACGTATCAACATCATTGCTAAGATCGAAAACCAGGAAGGTTATGACAATGTCGACAGCATTCTTGAAGCAGCTGACGGTGTCATGGTTGCCCGTGGTGACCTCGGTGTAGAAATCCCGACAATGCTTGTGCCTGTTTACCAGAAGCACATCATCCGTCAGGCGAACATCATCGGTAAGCCGGCATTCACTGCTACACACATGCTCGATTCCATGACTCACAACCCAAGATGCACACGTGCAGAAGCAAGTGACGTATGCAATGCAGTCCTCGATGGTTCTGATGGTGTTATGCTCAGTGCTGAATCCGCAGCTGGTGATTATCCAGTTGAGGCATGTGAGACAATGTCTGAAATTGTTGAAGAAGCAGAAAAGATCATCAACTACCGTGAAAGACTCGAATGGCTCAAGACATCTTCCAACAAGACTGTTCAGGATGCCGTTTCCATCGCTATCTCTGATGCAACACTGACACTGGATAACATTGGTGCAATTGTTGTCTTCACACAGGGTGGAACAACAGCACGCCGTATTTCCAAGTTCAGACCAAATGTACCAATTCTTGCGGTTACATTCACAAAGGATACACAGCATAAGCTTCTGTCCTACTGGGGCGTAGTACCGCTGTTCTCTGATGTACAGAACCAGATGACAAACGATGACGAACTTGCTTCATTGTTTGCCAAGGAATATGGTGTCAAGAAGGGTCAGCTTATCATCATCTCTGCAGGTTACCCGACAGGTGAAGGTTCTGCAAATATGATGAAGATCATCGAAGTCAAGTAAGACCATTTGAAGGCGATGCAATGCATCGTCTTTTTTGTATGTTTTGACAAATCCTTTGTTCATGGTGAGGTGTTTCTGGTTTTCCTGCCTACATAACAGGTAAAGGAGAATTGAATGATGAAGAATCAAAAACATTTGCCTGGAAAATCGATCGACAAAGTGTTAGGAAACCCACCCGGAACTTCAAATGAGATTGATAACTGTATGGCAATACTGCTTTCCAATCCCCGCAACTTTGCGGCACTGTTCAATTCACTTCACATCTTTCAGGATAAGATTCTTCCTGAAGACCTTGCGGAAATGGATTCGCGTCTTTCTGTTTTGCGCTTCAAGGATTATGCGGAAATAAAAAAGAAAGGACAGACACTCTACCGGGATAACCTCAAAATCTGGAAGGGAAGAATACCGGTATGCCTGGGTGCGGAAAATGAATCCAAGGCAGATCCAACTATGGCAATCAGAATACTGAACTATGAAGCCATCAACTACGAAAGACAGGTTGCCGCCATACAGGCAAGAAACGAATGGGAATGGAGTGATGGTGAACATATTCATTATCCTGAAGAACTCACTGCTGGGGAAATACTGTCCAAATTCAGGAAGATGGAAACCATGTATCCTGTTTTCACTGCAATATTGTTTACAGGAGACACATGGGACTGCGCAACCAATCTCAATGAGATGTTTACCATACCAGACAATTTCATGAAATGGATTCCTTCGTGGCCACTGTGCCTCATTGATCCCCATCATATGTCTGATGAGGAGATCATGGACATGGACAGTAATGATATGAAGTTTTTCATGAGTATGGTAAAATACAGTAAAGATAAAAAGAAGATGAAGGAAATATCGCAAAAGTACTTCAGTCAGTTCTATGTCAGTCCCCAGGCAGCTTACATCACAGGTGTTGTTGCAAAGATAGACTGGATGGAAGAAAAATACGAGGATAGAAAAGATGAGATAAAGGAGAGTGTAAATATGTGTCTGGCAATGAATGAATGGGAAAAAGAAGCAATGTCAAAAGGAGAAGCAAAAGGAGAAGCAAGAGGGATAGTAAAAGGAAGAGCAGAAGGCATCAATGAGGAACGGAAGAGAGCTGTCCTCTACATGCATTCAAATGGATTTTCTGCCTATAAGATAGCTGAGATGCTGGGGATTGATGCAAAGGAAGTAAAGGATATCCTTTCGCAGCACAGGGCATAATGAAGAGGTCACCATCTGGTGACCTTTAGTATAGGTGTTATTGTTTTGTTACAGGGATGCAGATTTCTGTCACAAATGCATTTGTATCATTGGTGACACCATAGTCGATGAGGGTGATTTCACGGGAGAAACCGGTAATTATCAATTGATGTGTATGGATATAGTCCAGCAGTTTCTCATATTGGGTGGTAGCATCTTTGTGCATGCCATGGAATCGCAGCCGCAATCCTTCTGATTCGGTGATGGTTATTGTCTGTCCGGTATAGATATCTTCATTGTCTAACAGAAGGAAGATGCCATCATATTGATTGATTTCTCCATTTTCCAGATGTTCTTTCGATATGCCAAGTCCTACTTTGCCAGGAAACACAACAGCTTCCGCATCGGACATATCTAGTTTGCGGATTGGTTCTTCCATATCAGAATATCCCTCAATTTGCAATGTATTATCCATCCATGCTATGCGCACAGAGGGAAGCGATACATGGCTGATGACATCCAATGGTGTATTCTCTGCATCATTCAGCCAGTTCAGGCGGTTATTGATTTTCTGTTCGATGCGCTTCAGGTCCTGCTGCTTTTGCAATACTGCCTGCTTTTGTTCTTCAAGCTTTTGCCGTATGCTTTCAATATCCTTGTTTTCAAGATAGTCTTTGATTTTGGTTAGTGGCATATCCAGTGCTCTTAGATAACGGATGGTATTCAGTATTTCAAATTGCTCTGCGCGATAGTAGCGGTAGTGGGAGTCACTGGATACATATGCTGGTTTCAAAAGTCCGATTCTTTCGTAATGGTGTAGTGTGCTGACACTGATATGGAAGAGTTTTGCGACTTCTCCTATCGCAAATAGATCATTTCTGCTCATGCCTGCAGTAACCTTTCCTTCCTGCGCAATACGATAAAGGCAATCACGCAGATGCAAACTGATAACAGTGAACCAGCAGCCGTAGCAAGTCCCATCGGAAGAAGGGTATCAGGAAACAGGGTGGAAGTGAGATATACACCTGGTACTCGTACAAGAGTAATTGCCATGATGTTATGCAAAAAGGAGAGACCAGATTTTTCAATCGCACAGAAATAACCGCTGAAACAGAAATGTATGCCGGCAAAGATGCAGTCAAAGATATAACCTCTGATGTATTGGGCACCAGGTGTTATCACTTCTGCACTGTCTGTAAATAATGAAACGACTGGTTCTGCTGCAAACTGGATGATGATCGAGACAATTAGTCCAAAAGATACCGCAATGGCGATGGCATATTGCATGGTCTTGATCGCACGTTCCGGTTTATGTGCTCCGATATTCTGCGCGCCTAAGGCAGATACGGTAGAAAGCATGGATGAAGGAACAAGGAACAGGAAACTGATGATCTTTTCGACTATGCCTACAGCAGCCGCATCATTGAGACCTCTCTGGTTGGCAATGATTGTAATGATGATGAATGCCACCTGGATAAGTCCATCCTGCATGGCAACCGGAATACCGATTGTAAGCAGTTTTCCCATCACTTTCCCATCTGGTTTGAAATCGGATTTACTGAGAGAAATGCTCTTCTGGCGGATGATGACAATCAGAGAAATGATGACGCTGACAGCCTGAGAAATGGTTGTGCCAAGGGCTGCACCACTTGGACCAAGATGGAAGTAGCCCATAAACACATAATCGAGGACGATGTTTGTTACACAGGCGATGGCAATAAAGAACATCGGGCTCTTACTGTCACCCATACCGCGGAAGATTGAACTGATGATGTTATAGGCGGTAATGAATGGGATACCAATGAAACAGATTGTAAGATAGGATATAGTGCCCTGTACTGCTTCTTCAGGGGTGGAGATGATGGAAACGATTGGATTGACAAACAACAGTAATACAGCCATTAAACCAATTGATACAATCATAAACAGAGTCACGGTATTGCCAACAGACTTTGCGGATTCTTTGTTGTTATCGGCACCAACAGCCTGGGCGATACTGACAGTTGTGCCCATGGCAAGACCTACAAGGATGACGGTGATCATGTGCATGACCTGTGAACCGATGGATACAGCGGTTGTACTTGCAACACCTTCAAACTGACCAATGATAAACAGGTCAGCCATACCATAGAGTGTCTGCAGGAAGTAGGAAAGCAGGTAAGGCAGTGAGAACAACAAGACATTTTTGAGAACACTGCCGGTTGTGAGATTTCTTTGCATATATAACTCCTTTGTCATCTGACTCTTCTGTTATAAAGTCTGTAACTATTATAGAGTCAACCCATAATGCGACAAAAAGAAAAATGCCGGAGACCGGCATTATCTTGAGGCGTGTTTGAGATTGGTAAGCATAAGTACGATGACAAGGAGGGCAGTGATGAGTGAGGTTACGGGAATCCATTGGATACCGATGTTCGATATGATACCTGCCGCAATGCTTGTGCCGATGGCAGTACCAAGCTGTATGCCGGAACTGTTCAAAGAAACCATGAAACTGGATTTCCTGTCTGTAACAATATTGATGCTCGTATTGATTTCAAGACCTATCAGCCATGCATTCATCATCCAGATGAGTATCAGGATGATATTGGCATAAGCCATGTGTCTAGTCATTAACATCAAAGCTGCTGTGATTGCCTGTAGTGCTGTACCAAAGAGCATAGACTTGTAATACCCATACCTTGTGCATAATACACCACCAATGTAGTTGCCCACAAAAGAGAAGATACCGATGAGCACAAGGATGAAGGACATGTGCTCTTCCATTTCTGGAAAGAGTGCAATGACATATGGAGTGAGATATGTCTGCAGTCCATAGCCAAAGAATGTGATGAGAGACGCAAGCAAAGCAATGAGCACCTGTTTGTTTTTGAGCCATGCGAATTCTTCTTTGAGATTGAAGCCAACTCTATCTTCATGCAGGGCAGGAAGCTTTAACAGGAAGTAGAGCAGGGAGATGACCATGATGGCAATAAGAATCATGTAGTTCTGTTGCCAGGAGAGGATATGGGAGAAGGCGCGTACCATCGGTACACCGATGATATTTGCGGCAGCTGAGCCGGCAATAAGAATCGAAAGAGCACTGCCAAGTTTTTCCTTTGGGGTAAGTGCTGCTATAGTTGCGGTCGCAAGAACACTGTAACAGTTACCGGCAAGTCCCATGAGAAAGCGGATGGAGACCATCGGGATGAATTGACGTATGAAAAGAAGGGCGATAGTCGCAATGATATTCAATGCAAGCATGACCTTGAGAAGGGTGATGCGGTCATATTTGCGAAACAGGATGAGAAAGATGGGTACACCAATACCTGCACCATAGAGATAAAAGGAGTTCAGATACCCGGTTTGGGAAATGGTAAAGCTGAATTCTTGTGCTACCTGGTCGAGAATGCCATTGAATATGGATGAAGACATGGCAAGGACAAAGTTCATGAGGATGAACATTAGCATCAATGCCTTTGAGATTGTTATACCGTTTTGCGTCTCTTTCATAAGAATCCTCCGTTGCAGGAAGGATTGTACCAGTATAGATGAAAATAAGAAAATACCGCTTTATTAGCGGTATGTATAGGTGTTATCTAGTCAGTCTGACGATCGATGAACTTAGTCCTTGTTTTGGAATAGATGATTTTCTGGGAAGTGTATAGACCATGGTAGCCTGAGAGCATGTAGCTGATGGCAGAGGTGAGAAGGTAGAACAATGCGCCTTCCATTCCAAACATCTCAATACTGATGACCAGTGTTGCAAGGGGACAGTTTGTCACACCAGCAAACATGGCTGTCATACCGATTGCGGCAGAAAAGGAAGGATCGAGGTTCAATAGTGGTCCGACCACACAGCCAAATGTTGCACCAACAAAGAAGGAAGGAACAATCTCACCGCCTTTGAATCCACAGCCAAGGGTGATGGCAGTAAATACCATTTTCAAAAGAAAAGCAAGCGGCTCGGCCTTTCCCTGTGTTGCATGAATGATGATGTTTCCGCCTGCGCCAAGATAGTCCCAGCCTTGCAGCATGAATGTTAAGGCTATGATGAAAAGTGCTCCGGCGATGATGCGGATATAGCCGTTTTCAAAGTATTTCTTGAAGAGATGTGAAGACTTGTGCAATAGAAAACAGAAGAATACGCTGAGAAAGGCAACAAGAGAAGAGAGTATTGCGACCGCAAAGAAGGAAGAAATATCCATGGTAGGAATACCTGCAATGTCGTAGGAAGAAGAAGGCGTACCAAGCAGGGTAGAAATCCAGGATGCGGTGATGGAAGAAACAGCACAAGGTACAAGAGCAGAATAATACATACTGCCTACACTGATCACTTCCAGAGAGAAGATGGCTGCAGCTATCGGTGTGCCAAACAATGCCGCAAAGGCTGCACTCATACCACACATGGTGATCATATGCATGTCATCTTTGTCCAGGTGCAGGAATTTGCCAATTTGAGAGGCAAGGCTTCCACCTAACTGCAAGACGGCACCTTCCCGGCCTGCAGATCCGCCAAAAAGGTGGGTGAGAATAGTTGATATGAAAATCAAGGGTGCCATAACCCATGGCAAGCTTCCTTTTTCGTGTATTGTATCAAGTAGCAGGTTTGTGCCTTTTGGCTCTTTAATACCGGCAAGATGATACAGAAAAACGATGACAATGCCAGCAAGCGGCAGCAGAAACAAGAACCATTGATGTGCACTTCTGGCAGTATTTGCATATTCGAGTAGTTCATGAAATAGTGTACCAATCAATCCAAGGAATATACCAGTAACAATGGCAATAAGCAGCCACTTAATAAAAGATACAATCATTTCTATACTTTCTTTGAAACTATCCATACGACGCCTCTTTTCCAGAAACCAATTTTACCACTGTGACAGATCAGTGGAAGTACAGATATGCATAAACCGCTTCATGCTTAAGGAAATGTTTTTCGAATGATGATGAATGATATACAGATTGCGCTCAATGGGCTTCTGTAACTCCAGCATGACTACTTTTTTGTGTAATACAGCTTCCCTGATGAGCAGCTCTGGAAGTACTGCTACACCTATATTTTCATGTACTGCCTCAATGATTGCTTCTGTACTCACACTTTCCCATACAATGTTTAATTGTGCCTGTAAAAGGGAATATGCTCCATCAAGCAATTCTCTTCCGGCACTGCCTTTTTCCCGCATGAGAAATGGATATTGTGCAAGTTCTTTCAGAGTGGTGAAGGACTTTGCGGCGAGAGGGTGATCTTTTGAAACGATGACGCTCATCCTGTCTTTCATAAAGGGAATGCATTCAATTTCATCATATTCCGGTCTTGTTTCAATCAGACCGATATCAATTGTATTGGCCAGAATTTCTGCTTCAATATCTAGAGATCTTGCGACAGAACAAAGTATATTCTGACCTGGGTATTGCGCCTTGTACAGATTGGAAAGATGGGGGAGAAGACAGGTGCCGATTGTAATACTTGCGCCTATGCGTATGGTTCCCTGGGCATCGGTATTTTCCATTCTTTTTTCCATGTCTTCACACAACGATACGATACGCAATGCATAGCGATATAACTCCCTGCCAGCTTCTGTTGGATAGATTCTTCTGCCTATGCGGTCAAACAGATGCTGTCCATAGTGGTCTTCAAGCTGGGAAATGGCAAGAGATACTGAAGGCTGGGCAATATGTAATTCAACGGCAGCCTTAGTAATACTCTGCAGTCGCATGACGGTTACAAAAATATTGAGATGTCGTAAGGTCATAGAAACCTCCTATATAACCATTTTATTATAGAAAACATAAAATAATACTATTTTTCTTATAAATGATTACTGCATATACTTGTTGTCGGAGGGTGAATATGGAAAACAGAAAAAAAGTACTTTGGAAAATATTTATTTCTACTCTTTATCTCAGCGCATTTACTTTCGGGGGTGGCTATGTCATCGTGACGCTGATGAAGAAGAAATTCGTGGATGAATACCATTGGATTGAAGAAGATGAAATGCTTGATCTTGTTGCAATAGCCCAGTCATCACCTGGTGCTATTGCGGTCAATGGTGCGATTGTTGTTGGTTATAAGCTGGCTGGTGTGATCGGGGCAATCGTTGCCATCATTGCGACCATCATTCCACCATTTGTCATCATCTCTTTGATTTCGGTTTTCTATGAATTGTTCAAGACAAATACGATTGTTGCTTTGATGCTGGAAGGCATGCAGGCAGGTGTTGGTGCGGTGATTGCTGCAGTGACTTTTGAGATGGCAATTCCGGTAGTTAAAGAAAAAAACTGGTTTTCTATTTCCATCATGATTGTGGCATTTATCGCGACTTGTTTTTTCAATGTCAATGTAATCTATGTCGTACTTATCTGTATAGCCATTGGAATCCTTGAAACTTTAATCTGCAGAAAGAGAGGGAATGCGTGATGACGATCTTATTGGAATTACTGGCCAGTTTCTTCCAGGTTGGTCTGTTCAGCTTTGGTGGAGGTTATGCGGCAATGCCACTTATCCAGAACCAGATAGTAACTTTGCATGAATGGCTTTCAATGTCTGAATTTACCGATCTCATCACCATCTCCCAGATGACACCTGGTCCTATTGCTATAAATTCCGCAACATTTGTCGGCATCAAAATTGCGGGTATTCCCGGTGCGCTTATCGCAACAGCAGGTTGTGTTCTTCCATCCTGCATCATCGTTATGATCCTTGCAAAGCTGTATCTCAAATACAGAAACCTCGATGTATTACAGAAGGTGCTGAAAAGACTCCGCCCGGCAGTCATTGCGATGATTGCTTCGGCTGGTGTTTCCATCCTTGTTGCTGCTTTCTTTGGGGAAGGGGCTGTAACACTATCCAATATCAGCTGGCTGATGGTTTCCATATTCATCATTTGTTATGTATTGCTTGCCAAAGTGCGCATGAATCCAATTGTGGTCATGGTGCTGGCAGGAGTATTGAATCTTGTTGCAGGAATGGCAGGAATATGATGGAATGAAAACCAGGAAGGTGAGGATATGCATGTACTGCCATTAGACAAAAACAAATATCAAGGTGTTGAAATTGTGGTTTCATATTGTACTGACAGCTATTATGATGTCTTGCAAAATCGGGATGGTTTCAAATTAACATTGAAGAAACGGGATATGCCTGAAGAGAAACATTACAGTGATACATTGTTTTCTGAGTGGCTGGATGATCCGGTAGCATTCGGTGCTTTTGAAGACAATAAACTCATTGGAATCGTGGAGGGCAGTCCTGAAACATGGAATAACCGTTTCAGAATCAATAATATCGTTGTGTTTGATCCTTCATGTCGCAATAAGGGTATTGGCACAAAATTAATGTATTCGATTTGTGAACTACTCCGACTTATAGAAGTCGGAGCTTCCAGGAAGCTTTTGGCTTCCCTTTAAGACAATATGTAAAAGCCCTCCATTAACTTGCGTGTTCGAGGATCATCCCACATACTAGTTATTGGAAAACAATAAGAA
>CASEPS010000028.1 GCA_949289855.1 uncultured Erysipelotrichaceae bacterium | reverse complement strand
ATGGATCGTGTATTATGTATTTGAACTGCAGGATGCAGGATCTCTCCACAAGTCGTGGAAGACTGATGCACGATTTCAAAACTGCAGATCCAGAAAAAATCCTTAACCCGGTACTCCGGGATAAAATCAGAGAAGTAAAGACAATCGGAAAGGATGGTAAAAGCCCTATGTGCAAAGAAATTGATGAACTGGTAGAGAAAAGAGAGAAAATTGTCAGAAAAGAAGAAAGAGAATTCACTCAACAAACAGAAAGAAAAGCATTCGCAAAGAGATTACATGCGGATGGCATTGATGATGCGCATATTGCCAAATACACTGAAACATCTATCGAGCAGGTTAAGGCATGGCTTCGCTGATCCCACAAAAAGACAAAACAGGGTTGCAGTTACTGCAACTCTGTTTTGCTTTGAATCGAATTATTCAAATACAGTCATTGTCTCCTGTGGGCACTGTATTACAACATAACTTCCTTGCAAAAGAAAAGATTCCCGCAGGAATCTCACTTATGCTTCTCTGGAAGAACCAAATGCAACTACCGCAAGGAAACCTGGTCCAATATGTCCCATGATAACCGGTCCAAGACGGTACAGGTTGACATTGTCATACTGTGGATATTTTTCCATGAATTCCTGTTTGAAGAGCTGTCCATCTTCATCTTCACCTGAATAGACAAGGGCAATTTCATGCTTTCCTGTTTCATCATTAAAGGTTCTTGCACAATCTTCAAGCAACTGCTTTCTGCACTTCTGGTGACCACGAACCTTGCTGTAGGCAACAAGCCTGCCTTCATCATCCAGAACAATCAATGGTTTGATGGAAAGCAAAGAACCTACAATTGCGGACGCATTGGAAAGACGGCCACCTCTTCTCAGCCACTTCAGATCATTGACCATGAATCTGCCTGTAAAGTGTTCCTTTGCCATATTGGCATATTCAACAACTTCTTCAAATGAAGCACCGTTTTCCTTCATTGCGACAGCTTCCTTCAGTAAAAGACCAAGGACAAGTGTCACACAATTTGTATCGATCACTTCAATCTTACGATCCGGATACTTCTCCATCAGATTCTTTGCCGCAAGCAATGAATTGTTATAAGAAGAAGTCAGTGCCTTACACATATCCATGAAGATAATATCCTTGCCTTCCTTAAGGATAGATTCAAAGAACTTTTCATAGGCATACAGGGAAACGGCTGCTGTTGTGACCGCATGGTCTGCATCCATCTGTTCTTTGACAAACACCTTTGTGTCCGGATGACAATGGTCTTCATAGTCCTTGCCATCAATTGTAAATATATAGGAAATAAATGGTACATGATGTTCATTCAGCCATTCAGCATCCAGATCACATGTAGAACCAGTTGCGATAACATATTCACTCATTGGTTATTCCCCCTCTCATTCAGAAAACCAAAAGCATTCTACCACAAGCCATAAAAAAAGAAAGTAACCATTCCGACATGTAAACGGTTACTGTGCATTTTTTGTGAGTGGTTTGATGCGTTTCAGCACCAGATGGGCTACTGTACCGGTCAGAATGCCCATCGGAATGGATCCCAGCAATAGATATGGCAGCAGGATAGCAATACCTGGCTGCATATAAAAGAACATGACGATGATGACCTGTCCTGCCGAATGGGCAATGGCACTGAGGATGGATGTAAACATCAATGAACTGTGCAATTTATCCAGAATGATAAGCACAATGCTCGACAGAACAACACCACCCATACTGATCCAGAATGTGGAACCAAAAATCATCCCCCTCATCAGGGAAGAAATGACGACACGCATCGCATTGACAATGATCATGTCCTTTACCCCAAGCAGTCTGATGGTAATCAAAGCCACGATATTGGCAAGACCGATGCGCAATATACCAAAGAGAAACGGTCCGATATAAATGGACTCAATCAGGCTTAAGGTAATGGCCATTGCGGATAACAGGGCAAGATAGACAAAATGTTTTGTTTTCTGGTTTCTCATGATGCCGGGGTTTCCTCAACAACAACCACATTATTGGGAAGACATGTAATCGGAAGAAACTCCCCTTCACCAATCCATCCCATCTCAGCACAGATATGGTTTGGACATTCTTCATTGGTTACACGCCACTTTCCATCTTTAACTTCCACGTCCAATGTGCCATAGTCACCATCAATCGTATAGATGGCATCTTTGCCAGAATCAAATTCCTGCACAATCCTGTTGCGGTGATAGATCGCAACCTTTACACCTTCTGTACCTTCTGTACCTTGTGATGGTTTGAAAACATTGAATAAAACAATGGCAATTGCTGCAATAAGGGCAATCATTGCCAGTATGATAATTTCCTTCTTTTTCATAACGGAATGCATTATACCATCTGTTCCACTCAAAAAGGAAGGCTCAACCTTCCTCATTCGGTGTATATTTCACCCATTCATCATGACTGTCAGCGATCCACTGCTCTGCCCCAATCCTGTACCATGTATAGTCTTCATCACTTCTGATTTCATAGACATCATGTTCTGTATCCAATTCCACAATACCAAGAATGGAGGCTTCTGTATCTGGAGAAGTACGCACATTGATAATATCTTCCAGGATAGTGACTTTACCGATGGCACTGCCATCCGGATTTGCCGTTGCAGAAAGACTCTCTGGCGTTGCAGTCACCTGGGCAGATGGAGTTGGTGAAGCAGCAGGACCTGCCTTTTCATCCCCTTTACCACCAAGGACCAGCATAGCAACGATCAATGCGACAACCAGCAGGATAACAACTGCCCCAAGAAGCAGAGAAAGCTTTTTTGTCGTTTCGGGAAGCTGTTGGAATTTGTCCTGCAGTTCCTCCACTTTATCATTTGTCTTTGCCAGTGACTTCCCAGCTTTTATCTTCCATTTCTTCCATCTGTTTTTGATCTTTTTACCAAGAACAATCTTTCTTTTCTTCACCTGTGGAAGTTCCTGGGTGTCTTCTTCTATCGTATTCTGTACAGAAGTAAACCGCAGGATGGTCGTACCATCGTCTTCAGATCTTCGAAATTGTGTACTGCCACATGTCGGACAGATCGTTGTATCATAGTCCACCTTAGCCCCACAATTTACACAGATTTTTTTGCGTTGTCCCATCGCGATCACACTCCCGTATTTATTTCAAACAGAACTATTGTAGCAGATTTATTGCTCTGAAGCAGAAATGATTGCATCAATACCTTCCATATAGCCACGAATCCCATGTCCTTTGATCTGGGTGAGGCAATATGGTGCCGCATAACTGATATGACGGAATTCCTCCCGGGCATTGATATCACTGATATGTACTTCCACTACCGGAATTGGCGCAATGGCCTTCACCGCATCCGCAATGGCAACACTGGTATGGGTATATGCCCCAGGATTCATAACAATGCCATCATAGTGCTGGAAATACGCTTCCTGAATCCAGTCTACAAGATCACCTTCATGGTTGCTCTGTCTGCAATCTGTCTCAACACCTTTTTCTTTGGCATACTTCTGTATTTCCACCAGCATGTCTTCATAAGACATCGTGCCATAAATCCCTTTTTCACGGATACCGACCATATTCAGATTCGGTCCGTTCAATACCATGATCTTCATTTTCTTCATCCCTTCTTCTTATTGAAATATGCCCTTCGCCTTGTGGAAATCCTGAGTTTTTCCTGCATTGCAGCATAGTCCTCATCCGCAATCAGCTTTTTGAACACCTGCATTTCCTCAGTAAACGCATCAATTTCCTTCATGAGATAATCCTTGTTCAGCACAAAGAGCTCTGGCCATAACAATTCATTGATATTGGCAATCCGGGTAAGATCCCGGAATGAATCACCCGTATAATCCGCAAGATCCGTATTATCTGCCACATTCATCAAAGATACCGCTATAACATGTGTCAGCTGGGAAAGGAAGCCAACCATCCGGTCATGTTCTTCCGGGGTAAGTTCCACAATATTGCCAAACCCAAGAATATGGGCAATTTCATAAGCAGTGTCCAGTGCATACTGACTGTTATGTTCTGGCACAATGATGAAATTGGCATTGGTGAAGCAGTTTTCATCCGCATAGGCAAGGCCCCTTGACTCCCTGCCGGCCATCGGATGACAGGCAATATACTCCACGCCATCCGGCAATGCGGCATTCACCCTTTCCATCACTGCCCGTTTTACACCAGTCACATCCGTCAGAAGTGCGCCCTTTTTGAAATACTGTTTATTCTCCGCAATCCATTTCACAAAAGCATGCGGATAAAGACAGGAAATCACAATATCGCTGTCTTTGATCATTGCAGGATCTGTATCACCCTCTGTAATCCATCCATTGGACAATGCTGTTTGTAATGCATCTTCATCAATATCAATTGCGGAAACCGCAACGCCTGCCTTATGCAATCCTTTGGCATAACTGCCACCAAGCACACCAAGTCCAAGAATGGTAATCTTCTTATTCTTCAACATACTCCACCTGCACTCCACAACGCTTCAGGTCTTGAAAGAAAGCTGGATAGCTTTTCTCTATCGCCTCAGCCCCACATATCTCAACCGCTTCTTCACAAACGGCACTTAGCACACTCAGTGCCATCACAATCCGATGGTCATTATGTCCATCAAGCTTCACTCCACCGTGAATCGGCGTCTTTCCTTTGACAACAACCGTTCCCCCATCACTTTGTATTTCACAACCAAGTTTATGCAGCTCTTCTTCCATACGGGCTATGCGGTCACTCTCCTTGATGCGCAACCGTTCACAATGCGTAAATACGGTTTCCCCTTCCACCTGTGCGGCAAGGGCAAACAATACCGGCCCAAGATCCGGACAATCCGCCAGATCCACAGTAACAGCTTTCAAATTCCCAGAAGAAAACTGATAGCCATCATGCACTTCCTGTACCTTTCCACCAAAGTTTCGGATGATATCAAGAATCACATGATCCCCCTGGTGGGAGTCATGATCCGCATGATGCACGGTTACTGGCACATTGGCAATACATGCAAGTGAGGCAAAGAATGCCATTTGTGAATCATCCCCACTGATCGCATAGTCAATCGGCTGATAGTGCTGACCTCCCCTGATGGAATAAACAAGTCCATCACGGTGAATTTCAATGCCTGCTTTTCGCAATACATCCATGGTCAGATTGACATAGCTTTCCGATTCAAATGGAGGCATGATCGTCAATGTACTGTCTTTGTCCACAAGAGGCAGAGCATAGAGAAGACCGGTAAAAAACTGTGAAGAAATATTTCCACAGGCAGTGAAGTCACCACCCTTGAGACCGCCACCGACATAGAGAAGATTGTCCTTTTTTTCAAAACGCATCCCTCTTTCGTGAAACAACTGTTCATAAACCGTCTGTGGCCGTTCCATCAACCTGCCATGCCCTGTAAAAACAACTGTTTTTTCCTGCAATGCCGCAAGCGGAATGAGAAAGCGTAACGTACTTCCGGATTCATTGCAATCAATCACTTCACCATCATATTGTAATTTCCCATTCCCATAGACATACAGGTCATTACCCACTTCTTCAAAGCGGACACCGAAGTGTTCCATTGCCTTTCTTGTCGCAAGAATATCTTTGTTGGTGCCAGAATGATGCAGAACACTAACCCCATTGGCTAAAGATGCCGCAAGGATTGCCCTGTGACTCAGAGATTTGCTGGCAGGCAGTGTTACCTCTCCTCCTGCTGCCTTTTCAGGCTGTATGCGGGCAATCATCTGACACTTCTTTCAACCGCCTCAGCAATTGGACGGGCTCTGTCAACCAGATGCTTGAACTTGAGCGGCTTCAAAGACTGTGCACCATCAGACCATGCACTTTCCGGATGATCATGTACTTCAACGATCAGACCATCACAACCTGCCGCAATAGCTGCAAGGGAAACTGCTTCCACATACTTCCAGTCACCTGTCGCATGAGATGGGTCGATGATGATTGGCAGATGTGTCTTTTCCTTGATGATCGGCACAACCGCAAGATCAAGCGTATTTCTTGTATATTTTTCAAATGTGCGGATACCACGTTCACAAAGAATGACATTTGGATTACCACTTGCCATGATATATTCAGCACTCATGATCCATTCCTCAATCGTAGCGGACATACCACGTTTGAGAAGTACTGGTTTACTGAGCTTTCCACAAGCCTTCAAAAGATCATAGTTCTGCATATTTCTTGCACCAATCTGCACAAGGTCCACGTTTTCTTCAAACTCATCAAGCTTGTCGATACTCATGAGCTCAGAAACAATTGGAAGACCTGTCTTTTTGCGGGCAGCCACCATATCGAGAATTCCTTCATAGCCAAGACCCTGGAATGCATATGGTGAAGTGCGTGGCTTATATGCACCACCTCTTAACATGCAGCCACCCGCATCCTTCACTTCTTCCGCAATCCGTGTCACCTGTTCTTCACTTTCTACAGAACAAGGTCCACCGATGATGACAATCGGGCTCTTTCCACCAACCGGGATACCAGCCACATCCACAACAGAATCTTCCGGATGAAACATACGGTTGGCAAGCTTGTATGGTGCAGATACGCGCTGTACATTTTCTACCCATTCATTCGCCATGATTGCACGATCATCAAGATGTGCCGTATCACCAACAAGACCGAAGACATTGAACTCTTCACCAAGGATCATATTGACCCGCAGTCCCTTGTCCTCAAAATTCTTCCGGATTTTTTCCACTTCCTTTTCTGGTGCTTCTTTTTTCAATGTGATAATCATAATTCCTTATTCCTCCCCTGTTATTATCATGATTTCATCAAATGTATTCTGCAGTGAGCCATTGTTATCCACAACAACATCACTGTACTTCTTATATAAGTACTTTCTTTCCTCATACAAAACCTTCACCGCATCCACTGTCGAACTGAGCGGTCTTGAATCAGTCGGATAAAGCAATGCAGGATCGCGGTCTATCGCAATCACTATGCCATTTTCATGCAGGTAGCGCATATTCTCCTCATTTTTGATAATGCCGCCACCGGTAGAGATCACAATACCTTCCTTATTGCGAAGATCCTTTGCAAGCTCTGTTTCCATATGCCGGAAATATGCTTCCCCATATTGGGCAAAACAGTCTTTGATCGACATACCAAGCCTGTCCACAAGCACTTCATCCATCTCCAATAGTGGTCGTCCGGTATGAGAAGCGATCATCTCGGCAAGCGTTGTCTTTCCACTTGTCGGCATACCGATCAATACGATGTTACGGCGTTTTGCCAGAAGCTTCTTTATACATGTTTCTATAACTTCTTCACTGACTTTTTCACCTGTAAAAAGGCAATCTGCTTCAGCAGCCTGTCTTACAAGCATTTCAAAGCCTCCACAAAATGGTATGTCACGCATCTTTGCATTGAACAACAGCCTTGTCATCAAGGGATTGGCAACAATGTCCACAACCGCTTCAAGATGCTCAAATACCGCAATATCCACCGGGCACTTATCACTGTCAGGTTTCATGCCAACCGGTGTTGCATTGACAATCATCTCAAAGTCAGCTGCCCTTTCATAAAGTTCTTCATAACCGATCATGTCCTTTGACGGATGGCGGGAAACGATAACCGGTGTGCCATGCATTTGTTCTATGGCAGTACAGGCTGCTTTAGCAGCACCACCACTGCCAAGAATGGCAACTGTTTTTCCTTTTGGATCAATCCCATTTCTTTCCAGCATCTGCCGTAATCCCAAAAGATCTGTATTATAGCCTTTCAGCTTTCCATTCTCATTGACAATGCAGTTCACTGCACCAGCTGCTCTTGCACTTTCATCCAGTTCATCAAGATACGGTATCACCTTTTCCTTATACGGAATCGTTACATTTATACCTTTGAAGTCACGTAACCGGAAGAAATCCTCCAGCGCTTCTTCCTGCAATTCCTTCTTCTCATAAGGAATATCTGCCAGCAGCGCATGTATCTCAGGTGACCATGAATGTCCCAGGGGCCTGCCAATCAGTCCATACTTCATCTTCTTTTTCCTCCGAAGTATTCTCTTCCATAGCGTTCCATAAGACTGTCCGCGATCACAAGTGCTGTTACAGCATCCACAACCACTCTTGCCCGATGGATGATGGCCGGGTCATGACGTCCATGTATCTCCAATACCTTTTCTTCCTTCGTGCGATAGTTGACTGTATTCTGCTTCTTTGCAATAGAAGGTGTAGGTTTGATAACCGTATGGAAGCGTACAGGCATACCATTGGAAATGCCGCCATTAATACCACCATTATGATTGGTCGTTGTCACAACCTTTCCATCTTTGATGGCAAAGGGATCATTTGCCTCACTGCCATACATATCCGCAAAGCCAAAGCCTGCTCCAAAAGCAATGCCCTTGACTGCTCCAATGGAGAATATGGCTTTAGCAATATCACTTTCCAAAGCATCAAATGCCGGTTCACCAATGCCTGCTTCAAGACCCACAACTGCCGTATCGAGAATACCCCCAACCGAATCACATTGTTCACGTGCCTTTTCAATTTCAGCCTTCATGCATTCTCCAACACCTGCATCGAGTACGGCAAATGTACATTTGTTGAGATAGTTCACATCTTCCAAAAGATGTACTTCATCAAATGGTCTGTCCTTGATGCCATGCAATGAAGCAATATGCGTACCGATGAAGATGCCCTTTTCTTCCAGCATGTTACGGGCAATTGCCCCTACAGCAACGATAGGCGCTGTAAGCCTTCCCGAGAAATGACCACCACCAGAGGCATCTTCATAACCGTTATATTTCACATC
Source organism: uncultured Erysipelotrichaceae bacterium (assembly GCA_949289855.1). Taxonomy (GTDB): domain Bacteria; phylum Bacillota_I; class Bacilli_A; order Erysipelotrichales; family Erysipelotrichaceae; genus Bulleidia. Next base: position 37,073 of record CASEPS010000028.1, on the reverse strand, counting down.
ACCGGCATAATCCGCATGTCCTGGGCGGGCGGTATCTTTAAGCGCATCATAATCCTTCCGCTTTACGTTTGTATTGGCAATGACCAAAGCAATCGGTGTGCCTTCACTATATCCATCCTTTACACCAGAAAGAAACTGCACTTCATCTGCTTCATGCCGTCCGGTAGATAATGAACCAACCGCCTTACGCTGATCCATCATTTCCTGCATATATGAACGATCTATTTTCACGCCCCCTGGCAAACCATCCAATATGGCACCAATGGCTTCCCCATGGCTTTCTCCAAATAATGTCAATGTCAGGTTTTTTCCCAATATGTTACTCATGTTTCAGCCTCTTTTCCAATTGCGCAAACGTCCACTCTTCCAGATACCCTTTGCCAATCTCTTCTACCCGTACAACCGTCACATGATCGTGGTCCGCTTTCTTGTCATGACGTAAAAGATCCATAATCTTTTCACTATCCACTTCACATCTGACAGGACAGCCCATCTTTTCCAGTACTTTTTGCAGTCTTGTACGAATTTCTTCATTTTCAATGATGGTCATCATGCCCATACCAACACACTCACCATGGTAATACCCTTCCATGCCGAAATATGTTTCATAGGCATGTCCATACGTATGACCAAAGTTCAGCAGTTTCCTCAGTCCGCCTTCCCGTTCATCTTTTTCCACCACATCTTTTTTGATCAGAAGACAGCGGGTAATGATCTCTTCAAGATGATCATCAACATTTCCTTCTTCAAACAGGGCAAACAGTTTTTCATCAAAAGTCAGCCCTTCTTTGACAGCTTCCACCAGCCCGTTGCGATAATGCCTTGGGGTTAATGTGGAAAGCACATCCGTATCAACGAGCACCATGTCTGGCTGCCAGAAAGCGCCGACACAATTCTTTGCGCCATCGAGGTCAACCGCTGTCTTGCCACCGATAGATGAATCAATCTGCGACAATGTTGTGGTCGGAATGTTAATGTAGGAAATCCCTCTCATGTAGCAGGCAGCCGCAAAACCTGCCATATCTCCTACTACACCGCCACCAAGGGCAATGACCGTATCCTTGCGGGAAAGGTTACACCTGAGCATATCTTCAAGAATCATCTGCCATGTCACAAGGTTCTTGTTTGTTTCACCATGCGCAAACACATACATATGTGCATCGGGATATTGTGCCTGTAACATGTTGCGCCACTGCAAAGGTACACCTGAGTCACTGATGAGATAGACGTGCCCTTGTCTTCCAATGACTTCAGCAGCCCTTTGTAATATCCCTCTTTCGACAATGACCGGATATGTTTTTGTACTTGTATGGACTTCAATCTTCATACGTTTCTCCTCAATACAACAAAAGCCATACGGCATTATCCGTATGGCTCAATCTCACTTTCCTTACAGATAATGCCTCATTCATACGAAACGGGCAATTATCTGCATAACTGCCCTGACTATCTAAAGGTAAAGTAAAAATATGTGTTCCTGATCGTCTTCATAGCTTTTGTACGAAAATGATTATAGCGCATTCATTTTCAGATAACAATCATTTTATTTTCTGAAAATATTTTCATTTTGGCAGAGAAGCTGCCCTGTAACTGCCAAACACACGCAGCTCCAGGCAGTTTTCCTGCATTTCTCTAAAAGCTTCCTGCAATTGTGGATCACTCCTGTCACCTTCCACATCAACATAAAACAGATATTCAAAGAATCTGCCAACAATTGGTCTGCTCTCCAGCTTCAACATATTGATGCCACGTCTTGCAAGAGACTCCAGCACCTTATACAAAGAACCTGGCTGATGATTCACCACCAGCATCAAAGAAGTCTTATTGGCACCCTCTACCACTTCATCACGCCATGTAACAACAAGAAACCGTGTCATATTCGTATCAGAATCCTGCACGCAGGACAGAAGTGATTCCATGCCGTAATATTCCGCTGCCCGATAAGACGCAAGCGCAGCTTTGCTATGTTCATGTTGTTCTTTAATATATTCCACCGACTTTGCCGTATCCTGGAAAGGCACCTCTTTGATGGAAGGATGTTCCTGAAAAAACCTGCGGCATTGCGACAGAGCCTCCGGATGGCTGTATACCTCTTTGATTTCCTCCATCTTTGTGCCAGGCACAACAATCAGATTTTCCCGGATTGGCACATTGATCTCTCCCACCGCATGAATGTGGTAGTCCTTGAACAAATCATATGTCCTTGAAATAATGCCTGTTGTTGTATTCTCAACCGGTAATACCGCATCATCCAGTTTGTGACTTTCAAGATCATTCATAATTTCCACAAAATTGTGGTAACCGATCTGTTCGATATCTTCCCCTTGAAAATACTCTAATGCGGCAATTTCACTAAATGTTCCATGATTGCCCTGAAACCCAACTTTCTTCATAACATTCCCCTTGTTTGCGGCTATAATCATAATATGACAAAATCACACCTTCAACTGCCAAAAACAGCCATCTTTCTCTTCGGCTGCATTCTTTTCCCCACAGTTATCACCATTTCATTATTGGTCATGGATCCGTTGAAATATAACTTCACGGGTATACTAAACATTCCATCACTCCGCATTCCCGCCATCCTTTTTGCATTGCTGTATGGTTTATTCCTGTTTTATCTTATCCTGTCATCATCAAAGACAAAATCCGCATACTTATATATGTTGTTTTGGATTGCTGGTGTACTTACACCATATGCCAAAGGTTCTATAGCAGGACAATTCCACCTTCTTTTTGCTTTTCTCGGCTTCTTCTTTCTGCAGGTTTCCCTCATTCCTGTATTATTAAAAGACATATCCTTTGCCAGAAACTACTTTGCCATGTGCTTTCTTGCAGTACTTCTGACCTTGACTTTCTCTTCCATTACCGGTTACACAGAAATCGTCTATGGGGCTGGTCTTTCCATCCTGTTAACATTGCATTATTTGAACATCAATAAAAGACGAAACTAATAAAGGTTGGCATTGGTTCAGATCGCCCACCTTTTTTCTAATCATTTACGGACAGCATCTGTACTAATGCACCCATAAATCCTTTGAGGTTATACAATCTTCTTCTATATTCTTCTTGTATCTTTCTGTTTTCAATTTCCTTTTCTTCTTCAGAAAAATCTTCCTCGTATTCTTCTGGAGATTCATTTTGCAATGAACTGAGAAATTCTGTCATTTCTCTCTGAACTTTCGATTTTTCGAGAAATGAATCCTTTGTATAACCAGTTTCATATATTTCGTAGAGAACTGCAGCCAGAATTCTGCCTTGTTGAGGCGTAAAAACCGCTTTATCAGCAGCAAAAATCTGCATGTTAGACAACATATCCCAATGAGCATCATAAATTAAAAGGTTATCTGGAATAAACGCGCTCCAGTCTTTATCTTCCACTGTTTCCGGGATTGTGTTCATAGCAAGAAATCTATCAATTTCTGCTATATCGTTTTTAAGATTTTTAACAAGATTTTCTCTACCATACTTTTCACATAGTTCTTCAATTTCTTCGTTAAAAACGACGATACTTCTAAGCGTTTCCTTTGAAATTACTTCTTCATCTCCTTCAGTTTCATCTTCTTTAAATGGAAATACAAGGAAGGTACATGGAACAGACTTTGCATCAAGAGTATTGAGCAATTCGTCACGCAATTTACTAAGAGCTAATACAGAAAAATAAACGCCTTTCTCCTTCCACAATTTATCGCATTGTTCTTCAAGAATATCCAAAGGCATTTTCTCAAGCATTTGTTTCAGATACATAGGTTTCTCCTTCTAACGAATCTTTGGTTTTCAAAAACTTTTTTTCTCACATTTTAGCAATATGTGAAATGAGTGCCAAAGAAAACATTAGCTTTTTCAAATTTCTTTTTTCCAATACAGGTTATATTACGAAAATCAAAAAATAGTAAAATGCATGAAATACGACAATAATAAAAAGCCGGCAAATTGCCGGCATAGCGTTCGCAACAATCAGTGATTGACTTCGGAATACTTTTTGCGTTCTGGGCTCAGGTTATCGCAGTAGTAACGCACTGTGAGTGCTGGATCAACCTTGCCATCAGCAGCAGAGTCCACAACAAATGTATCACCTTCAAGCATGCAGCTCTGAATAGCTTCGCATACTGTAGAAAGGTTATCAACACCTGCTTCAACTTCAGTCAGAAGATCATCAGCCTTGACTTCGATATAGAGCCAGTCCATACCATTGGCTTCACCCTTCTTCCAGTTGATAATGTCGATATAATCCTGAACAGACTTCTTGTTTACAACAGCACTTGGCTCTTCAGCCTTGACAGCCTTCTTTGTTGTTGTCTTCTTCGCTGTTGTCTTCTTTGTTGCAGTTGTCTTCTTCGCTGCAGTAGTCTTTTTGGCAGCAGCCTTCTTTGCAGTTGTCTTTGTTTCTGTATCTGTTGCACTTGCTGCTGTAGTCTTCTTTGCAGCTGCAGTTTTCTTTGTTGCAGTTGTCTTCTTGGCAGCAGTCTTCTTTACCGTTTCTTTTGTTTCAGTTTCGGCAGCTGCTGCAGTTTTCTTTGCTGGCATGTTCATACCTCCCTTGAATATGCTTTATTATATCATTTCTTTCATTTTTTCAATCATTTTTCCCGTTATTCAAGCCATTTTCCATACATTTTCACAAACTTTTTTCAAAAAAAGTCACTTCTTCACTTTGTTTTCCTGCTATATCAAAGTCTCAAACATCATGATAAGATTGTTGCGGAAGGAAACCTATTTATGATCATACACACCAAAGGAATGCGTGAGATAGAACAAAACTCCGGTTATTCCAATGAAGAACTGATGGAAAAAGCAGGTCAGGCACTTGCTGAAGCAATCATTCCACACCTTGATAAAGAAAAGAAAATACTGATCCTCTGTGGCAAAGGCAACAATGGTGGCGATGGCTTTGTGCTTGCAAGAATTTTAAAAGACTATTGTATTTCCATTGTTACACCAGATGGAAAGCCTTCTTCAAAAGAAGCACTTTCCGCATACTCCAAAGTGCCACGCCGCATGAAAAAACCAATGAAGAATGCGGATGCTTTAATAGAGGAAAGCGACATCATCATCGATGCCATCTATGGTTTTTCCTATCATGGCAAGTTAAAGGACAACATCCGTTCGCTGTGCCAGAAAGTCAATGCAGCAAAGGCATGCGTCTACAGCATTGACATCAACAGCGGGGCTGAAGCAGACAGTGGAAACTTCGATGAAGATGCCATCCGTTCTGACATCACCTTTGCCCTATGCTGCTATAAACCATTCCATATGTTACGCAAAGACCATCATCTTTTTGCAAAAGCAGAAGTGTTGTCTTTACATATCCCCATGCATAGCAATGACTTCTATCCGGAAATGAACGAAGACCTCTTCTTTCAAGCATTTCCAAAGAAACAGGACGATGCCTACAAAGGCACATTTGGAAAATGCGGTATCATTGCCGGCAGCTATGGCATGGCCGGAGCATTGATGCTCAACATCCTTGGCGCAAAAACAACCGGCGCATCCTATGTTCTTGCCGCATGTCCCGACAGTATTTATCCGCTCGCCGCAACCCGCTTCATCACCCCTGTCTTCCATCCCTATAACGAAAACAACATGCAGGACGTCATCATCCCCATGCTCAAACAGGTAAAGGCCGTTTCCTTTGGCAGTGGCTGTACAAACTTCTCTAAAAAAGCAGAACTGCTGGACCTGGTATTACAAAATGCTACATGCCCGGTAGTCCTTGATGCTGAAGCACTGCGGCTTCTTGAGCACAACTACTACATCCTGCAATTTGTCAAAGTACCTGTCATCCTGACCCCACACATTGGTGAATTTGCCGCACTGGTAAACAAACCGGTTTCCGAAATACAGAAAAACCGCTTTGCCTGTGCCACGGACTTCGCAAAGACATGGAATGTGTACATTGTTTTAAAAGGACCACATACCATCGTTGCTGCACCAGATGGGAAAACCTATATCAACCAGTCTGGCTGTCAGGCTCTTGCGACTGCTGGCAGCGGGGATGTTCTCACCGGCATACTTACCGGTCTCATTCCGCTATATAAAGCTTTATTCACTGCCATCATCTCTGCTGTATGGCTTCATGGATGGATAGCAGAAAAAGGATGTGAAACGAAGTCCATGCAGAACTTTGACCTTAATTCTTACCCATCCATCATGGATGAACAATTCTTCAAACATCATTTCTGATCATCAAGGAGGCAATATGACACACCGCGCATCACCTTCCCCAATGGAAATCCGTCACAACGAACTCGCCCGCACCAGCGCAGCAGAAGGCATTGTCCTTTTGAAAAATGATGGTGCTTTGCCCATCCAGCCATGTCCCATCGCTCTTTTTGGCATGGGTGCTGAATATACAACAAAAGGAGGAACCGGTTCAGGTGAAGTCAATGAACGCCATGCCGTCAATATCAGAGAAGGTCTTGAAAATGCCGGTTTCACCATCACAACAAACAGCTGGCTCACCCGCTGCCGCACAGTCTATACAAATGCAAGGGAATACTATGACCATTCCCTCATCACAAGATACATCTCCCGCACAAAAGAAGGTCTCATCAACATTACCTCAGCAACCTTCTCTTTGCCATGCGGTCCTTTGATCAGTGCCGATGATATCCGAAACAGCCATACCGATATATGCATCTATGCCATTGTGCGTCAGGCTGGTGAAGGCAGTGACCGCAAAGCGGAAAGAGGCAGTTACTACCTCCATGAAGAAGAAATTGCCAACATCAAAACGTGCGCTGCGTCTTATGCAAAAACCATCATTGTGATCAACGCCGGCTGTTCCATCGATGTCTCTTTGCTCAACCACATCAAAGGCATTCATGCCATCCTGTATATTGGCCAGTGTGGCATGGAAGGCGGCAACGCCCTGGCAGACATACTCACTGGTAAAACAACACCATCCGGCAGACTGACTGACACCTGGGTCACTTCCCTGCATGCCATTCCTTTTGCGGATGACTTTGCAAAGAAAAGAGAAGAAGTATACCGCGAAGGTATCTATGTCGGCTACCGCTACTTCACCTCGTTCCATAAACCTGTCCAATATCCATTTGGCTATGGGCTATCCTATACAGCATTCAAGACGCAATTTGATGACCTTGCCATAGACAAAGACAACGTCACCATTCATTGCACGGTCACAAATACCGGTCATACATATGAAGGACAACATGTCGTGCAGCTCTATTGTGCATGCCCTGGTGTAACACTTGACCGGGAAGCACATATGCTTGTAGCATTTGCCAAAACAAAGAAACTCTCGCCACAGGAAACAGAAACAGTACAGCTTTCCTTTTCCCTCTATGACCTTGCTGCATATGACAAAGCAAATGCCACATGGATTCTCGAAGCAGGAAACTACATCCTCTCCCTTGGTGAAAATGCTATGTGTCTTACACCATGTGCAGCACTTTCCCTTAAATCATCCATTGCGACAGAACAATGTCATACCATCTATCAGGATAAGAACTTTGAAACATTGAAAACAAGACCTCAATCTTACGATGTAACTGTTCCAACATGGGAAATCGACCCTTCTTCCCTGTCGGTTATAAACCATACAGGTAAAGAACAATTCTCTGCCCTTGCCAAAGACAAGCTTTCCTCACTCAGTCTCAATGAAATGTTCCACCTTGTTGTGGGAGATGGCATGGAATCATACAAACGCAAATATGCCCTACCCGGGTCATGTGGATGCACAACCGAAATGCTGTATGACAAAGGCATTGCGTCCATCAGCTTTGCGGATGGTCCTGCCGGTTTAAGAATTGATAACACATATGCAAAAACAAAAAACGGAAAGCTGACACATCACACAAAAGCTTCCGACAAAGAACAGTTATGTTACCAGTATGCGACTGCCTGGCCATGTGAAATTGTACTCGGGGCAACATGGAACACGCAATTGCTGGAAGAAATCGGTACTGCCATCGGTGAGGAGATGGAAGAGTATGGCTGTACATTCTGGCTGGGACCTGCTGTCAATATTCACCGCAATCCACTCTGTGGAAGAAACTATGAATACTTTTCAGAAGATCCACTTGTTTCTGGTAAATGTGCAGCTGCCATCATCCGTGGTGTAGAAAGCCACAAAGGCTGTTATGCCGTCATCAAACACTTTGCCGCAAACAACCGGGAAACTGCACGTTCCCTTTCCAATTCCATCGTTGATGAGCGCACCTTGCGGGAAATCTACCTCAAACCTTTTGCCATTGCCATCCGTGAAGGAAAACCACATGGTGTCATGACTTCCTACAACAGACTCAATGGCACGTATACCGCAAACAGCTATGCCTTATGTACAACCATTCTGCGCAAGGAATGGGGCTATCAGGGTGTTGTGATGTCCGACTGGTTCTCGATTGGCCTTGGGCATGCAAGACACGGCAAAGCCATTCATGCTGGCAATGATCTCATCATGCCCGGCAATAAAGCAGATGTGATTCTGTTGAAAAATGACTACCAGCGCGGTGTGTTTACAAAAGAAGAACTGGAGACAAGCTGTCTCAGGATTCTCGATGCCATTCTCAAAAGCCAGAGACAAAAGCTATCCCAGAAATGACAAAAGCCGGAGAAATCCGGCTTTCATCGTTTAGTTCAGTTTTACTGTTTCGCTGACCGTACCGCACTTTTCGCTTTCCATGCATACAGTCACATCTGTTCCCTCTTCTGCTTTGACAACCCATGTCATTGCCTTGACACATGGATCATAGTTGTCTGTCTGAATACCATAATACCGGAACCCTGTCTTCACATTGAAGAAACCAGACAGTGACTCAACCGGTTTGGAAGAAGAAACAATTTCAGCTCCTGTGAGGGAAACCGTCAGCTTCTTATCCACCTGTACATGCTTTGCTTCATTGCATACATAGGTAGGCAGATAACCGCGGTTGGCAACAACTGCCTTTACCTGGTAAAGACCATCCCCAAGCTTTTCTGTCTCTACTTTTTCAATCTTCAGCTCAGGCAGGACATTGGCATGGCGTAAAGCAAATGCTGTTGTCTTTTCCATTTCCTGCAGAAGGAAGTTGTTCGGACAATTCTGGAAAGTAAACTTGAAGTCAACACCACCAATTTCTACTTCGCCAAGCTGTGGATGTTCAACCGCAGTCCAGGGCAGAATCTTGTCCGGGCAGTTTTGCTGAATCCAGGCCATTTCCTTTGCGTATTCCTCTTCCTTCTCAGCATCGCTCTTGTCACGCTTGACAGGCCACTGGTTTGGACAGCCGGCACGTTCACTGAGATTCCACAGCTCTACCGTATAGGTTGGAATACCCTGGGTATGGTAGCACCAGTCATCGAAAGCACCACTGGAGTAGTTGACATTATCCGCCAGGAAATTATCGAAGATGTTGACAACCGGATATTTCATTTCTTCTGTTGCCATCAGTCCGATTTCTTTATACATACGCATATCTTCCTGGTCTGCCTTGTCACTTGGCATAGTTCCCGGAGGATAGCAGAGCACGCCACCACTTGTATGCATTGTCAATGCCGTAACAATATTAGGATGGGCGATGACAAAGTCCGCAACCGCCTTGTTTTCCGGATTGGAAAGCGGATATTTGCCAGCACCTGGCTGACGGTATTCTGTAAACCAGCCAAATGGATAGTTTCTGTTGAAATCAAGACCCCACTTCTCTGTACCGATGGTGATATGCAGTCCATCATAGTTCTGTACAACACCTTCCGGATAGATATTATAGAATTCACCTTCTGTATCATCCGGCATACGCTTTGTCATCAGGAAATCACTGCCAGGCTTCTTCTTCCATGCACCATATGGTGTTTTGACACGCATCATTGCCTGGATGCCATTGTGATCTATATCAGCCGCATGCAGGCCGTCATCCAGATTTTTGAGCGGATACATCCGGTTGACAGAACGCAGCTTCTCAGATGTATGCAGGTACGTATCTGAACCATCTGGAGAAATCTTTGGGATGACATAGATAGTATTTTTGGCAAGAAGCTTTGCAACAGACGCTTCGGCATTGTTTGTAACAATGGTATCGATGAAGTGCATGCATTCCATGGAACCTGTCACTTCTCCGGCATGGTGATTGCCATCCATATAGAAGGCCGGTTTCTTTGTGTCATCACCTTTGGCAATGGTCACTGCCCATACCTGTTTGCCTTCTTCGCTTTCACAGATGCTTTCCATCTTCATCAGATCCGGATATGTTTCACAAAGCTGTTTGAGACAATTTGTCAATTCTTCATAGTCATAATAATGATCATACGTAAATGTTGTCTTCATTTCATTTCTCCTTCTTATAGAACCTTGCTCAGGAAGCTGATCGTACGTGGATTCTTTGGATTGCCAAAGACTTCCTGTGGTGTACCTTCTTCCTGAATAATACCACCATCCATGAACAGGACGCGGTTACTGATTTCCCGGGCAAATGCCATTTCATGGGTAACGATAACAATTGTCATACCCTGTTTGGCAAGATTTCTGATGACTTCCAATACATCCTTGACCATTTCCGGATCAAGGGCAGATGTCGGTTCATCCATCAACAGTACATCCGGGTTCATAGCAAGAGCTCTTACAATCGCAAGACGCTGCTTCTGACCACCGGAAAGTTTCCGTGGATATTCATCCTTCTTGTCGAGAAGTCCAACCATGTCGAGCAGTTCACATGCCTTTTCTTCTGCTTCCTTTTTGGAAATACCAAGCTCAAGCGTTGGGGCAAGGGTGATATTTTCCAATACGGTCAGATGTGGAAATACATTGAAGTGCTGGAAGATCATGCCCATCTTCTGACGATGCTTGTCAATATCGATATTCTTTTTGGTAATGTCCACCCCCTCAAAGATAACGCTGCCGGAATCCGGTTTCTCCAGCAAATTGAGACATCTCAGGAATGTGGACTTGCCACTACCGGAAGGACCGATGATAGAAACTACCTCTCCTTTATGAATCTCTTCGCTGACGCCTTTCAATACTTCCAGGTCACCAAACTTCTTATAGAGATCAACTACCTGAATCAATGCTTCGTTAGTCACTGACACTCATCCTCCTTTCAATGTATTTAACAAACTTGGATAATGTGAATGTTACGATGAAGTAGATGATACCGACAATCACAAGTGGTTCAATAGACTTGTAAATGGCGGATTTGATCACACTGTTGACCGTCATCAGTTCACCGATGAAGAACGTGGACGCAAGAGATGTTTCCTTGACCATGGAAATGAATTCATTACCAAGGGCAGGAAGAATATTCTTGACAGCCTGTGGCATGATGATCTTGAGCATTGTATTCTTGTTGCTCATGCCAAGAGACTTGGCTGCCTCTGTCTGTCCTTTGTCCACAGACTGTAAACCAGAACGGATAATTTCTGCTACATACGCACTGGAATTGATAATCAGGGCGATGATGACACTGACAAGCATTGGCATTTCACCACCGGTCAGCGTAGAGAACACGGTGATAAACAGCCAGAGCTGTAACAGCAACGGTGTACCTCTCAGCACTTCAACATAGGCTGTGCAGATGAAGTGTGTAATCGGATTTTTCAAAAGATAGAGGAAGGCAACAACTGAACCGATCAGTGTACCAAACAATACCGTCACCGCCGCAAGACCAAGGGTAATTAACAACCCCTGTAACAACAGTCCCCAGTACTCCTGTACAATCTGTACACAGGTAGAGAAGAAACCACCGCTGGAATCAACAGAGGTCAGGGAATTGTTGAGCTCAATTGCCTCATCAGACCACTGTTCATACAGTCCGAGTTCATTGACTTCTTCAAGAATATCATTGACAGCTTCAATCAGTTCTGTCTCACCCTTTGGCGCACCAACTCTTGTGCCGGCATATTCTTCCGTGTTGTCAAACTTCTGTTCCATCATGGCAAGTTCCGGATTGTTTGTCACATACTGGTTTCCGGTTGTCCAGGCAGAAGCTACACCATCCACTGTACCATTCTTCAATAATGCCACCCCATCATCGATGGAGGAAATACTCTGGATTTCACAATTTGGCAGCTGGTCCTTTGTGAACATTTCCTGCAGAGAACCCGTCTGGGCTGCAATCTTTGCTCCATCCAGTGCTTCAAAGGATGTATATGTTTCCGCATCCTCGGCACGGATCAATATGCCATGCCCACTGGATTCTGACTCTTCATCCACATTGTAACCAATGGACATCTCCATGGACTCTGCCCGGGCTGGCGTATAGGCAAGTCCGGTAATCGCAAGATCAATCTGGCCGGTAGAAATATTGGCAAGTACCGTATCGAAACTGCTCGCCTCAATCTGTAACTCCACCCCGAGTTTTTCCGCAATGTATCTTGCCAGTTCCATATCACTGCCAACGTACTGGTCCTGTCCGGTTTTGGATGGATCGATGAATTCACTTGGCGGGAAGTCTGGTGATGTACCAACTACCAGAACGCCACGCTCTTTGATCTCATCAAGAAGACTCTTGTCATCTTCCGCAAATGCAGGAACTGCCGAAGCAATCATCACTGCAAATGCCATCACTGCCGTCATCAGCCATGTTTTACATTTCTTCATCTGCTTTCTCCCTTCCTTTAACAGAAAAACGTCCCTGTCACAAGACAAGGACGCTGTATGCGCGGTACCACCTTATTTCCCACATATCTTTCTTATGTGGACACTCGACCCGTAACGCAGGTTCTGCGATCATTATTTCCCACATATCTTTCTTATGTGGACACTCGACCCGTAACGCAGGTTCTGCGATCATTCCCTCGCAAGCTTCGGGAATGCAGCTCCATGACACGTTCCTCACTTATGCTCTCCTGCTTTCACCAGACGCAGTCTCTCTAAACAGCCATCCATGAGTACTACTCCACTTCTTTGCTTTTGATGTGTATAGTATAAACAACCGTAAAACGAATTGCAAGAACTTTCTGAAAAGAATTTCCAATTATGAAAAAGTTTTCAGAAACTTATCCCTTGAGACCTTCTTCCTGTCTCTGCATGTTCTCTACAACAACATCATAGATGTCACCGATAGACTGACCATATTCGAGAATCAGCCATGGCTCATTTGTATGAAAGTGAATCTTGATCGGATCACCATCACCACCTACCGCAAGCAGGCAGTCACCCTTGAAATGTTCAAGGATATAATCATGTACTTCATCTTCATCAAGGTCTTCACCATCGATGAGAAGCTGTGTATCAAATTTGAATTCCAGTTTTTCCATAAAACCCTCCATTACTGTTGATTATTATATCATTATTTGCGAAGAAAACGATCAAACAGCCACAAAGCAAGGCAGGCTCCAACAATCGCAATGATCAAAGAACCGATGATATTACGACTGCCCAGCCCTAACAATCCTGCCACAAGGCTGCCGACAAGAGAGCCGACAATACCTAATACAAGGTTGGCGGTCATATCTGAAGTGCTTCTTCCCATGATGTGGTTGGCAGCGTAACCAGCCACCACGCCAACAAGCAATGTGCTCAATATCCAAAGAATCATATTATCTCCTTTTCCGGAACAATTCCGGTATATGTATCTTAACACAGACAGTTACCGGAATTTCATACCAGAATTCATTGTGCATGTTGTACAAAAAATCCAAAGTACTACAATAAGCGTTACATTTATGTAAAGGGGGATTGTATTACGTCTGTTGAACAAAAAGGTCTGATGACCAGTGGAAACATTTTCCAGAAACTGATTCTTTTTTCCATTCCATTGTTACTAGGAAACTTCTTCCAGCTGATGTACAACACCATCGACTCAGTTGTCGTCGGCAACTTCGTCGGTCCTACAGCCCTGGCGGCGGTAGGCGCAAGCACACCGATCATCAACCTGATGATCGCCTTCTTCATGGGTCTTTCCACCGGTGCTGGTGTAGTTGTCTCACGCTACTATGGCGCCCGCAAAGTTGAAGAAGAGTCGCGTGCCATCCATACATTCATTTTATTCTCTACCCTGTTCGGCCTTGGCCTTTCCATTATCGGTATATTCGCCGCTTCACCAATCCTGCAATTAATGGGCACACCAGACGACACCATCGCCCAGGCAGAAGCATATCTGGAAATCTATTTTGCCGGCAATATCTTCGTCACCGTCTATAATGCCGGTACCGGTATCCTGCAGGCAGTTGGTGATTCCAAAACACCACTCTATATCCTGATTGCCACATCCATCCTCAATATCTTCCTCGACTTGTTCTTTGTTGTCGTATTGAAGATGGGCGTAGCTGGTGCAGCATGGGCAACCATCATAGCGGAATGCCTTTCCATGATCCTTGTCATGTTAGTGCTCATACGGGCAAAGAAAGAATACCAGTTCTCTTTCAAAAAACTACATATGGATATGCATATCCTTGCTGAGATCGTCCGCATTGGCGTACCTGCAGGCCTGCAGGGTATGGTCGTCTCCGTATCCAATGTCATTGTCATGTCCTATATCAATGGCTTTGGTTCCGCCTCAGTTGCTGGTTTCTCGAGTGCCAACAAGTATGACAACTTCCTTGGCCTGCCGGTAAACAGCTTCATGCTTGCGACCACAACATTTGTCGGACAAAACCTTGGCGCAAAACAATTCACACGTGTAAAACAGGGTGTGCGGGCTGCTTTGATTCTTTCCATCGCAACAGTAGTCGTACTTGGTTCACTTGTCTTTATCTTTGCGGATACATGTATTTCCTTCTTCTCAAATGACCCTGCCGTCATTGAAGCGGGTGCCAAATGTATCCGGGCAATGTGTCCATTCTATATTGCCCTTTGTTTCCATCAGGTATTCTCTGGCGCATTGCGTGCCTCAGGCAGAAGTTCTGTACCGATGATCACATCCATTCTTGCCTTTGTCGTCATCCGTCAGATCTTCCTGATGATAGCCCTCAATGTCTTCCATGACATCATCATGGTCGGCTTCAGCTACAGCATCACATGGATTCTTGCGGCTCTGTTTACGGCAGGTTATTACATTCACAGTCACTGGCTGGCAAGAGAAGAAGCCCGTGCCGCATAAAACAACAAAAGGTGCCAGGCACCTTTTTTCTTTTTAGTCATGGGGGATGTTAATACGATAGACCTTTTCATCATTCACCGCATCAACCGTTCCATCTTCTGAAATGACAATACCGGTAAAGTTTTGTCCAAAGTCCTTCCGTCTCTTGATGTAATTACATGTGGAATTGTAACGGGAACCACGTGCCATATTGCCTCGTGTCACAAAGTCTCCATCGAGAATTGCCCCAATACAGCTGCAATGGCAGTCCGTATCCATCAGGATCGCTCCATCGATAGAAGTAATCGATGGCACAAGCAGTGGATCCTTGGAAAGATCTACTGTATGAATCCCAATCGCATGTTTGGCAGAACAGATCCTTTCTGTTTCTGAGTCAACATCTTCCTTACTGCCGATGATGAGAATCGTACCATGGGGCTGTTCGGAAGCTTTGGCTATTACATCTGCCAGCAATGCTGCCTGGTCTTCGTTGATTGAAGGATCAATGCGGGTCAGGAATTTATGCAGGTTGATATCAGCAGTGTGTGGAACATAGATATGGTAATGTCCATTGTTATAGGAAATCATCTTTGTGCCATCAAAGGAAATCGTCATGGCAAGATGTCCATGGATGCGTATTTCACATTCATTGGGGAATACCGCCTCGGCCGTAAGACCTTTGATCTTTCCATTTTCGCCGATGACAATTGCCAGGTCTTCATTGGAAAGTTCCAGCAGTTTGCGGATCTGTCTGAGATTTTCAATGGAGAAATCCAAAGGATCGGTAAATGCAATCTTAAGACCGCTTCTCTTTGTGCGGTGCGTCCCCTTTCCATCAGTTCTTGAAACGATGATACGGCTGTCCGCATAAGAGCTTTCATATGTCACAGCCGAAAGGTTCTGCAGGAAGTTGACATCTATCCGATAGAAGGCATAGAAGAATTCCACAATGCCCTGGGAGATGACAAGTTCACTCATCATGGACATGCGCATCTTGCGCACACCCTGGGTGAGGATGATATTGAAAATTTCCTGCATGAAAGCCTCTGTGATGAATGTAAATGGCGATATACCGATTTCCCTGAAATCAAAAACAATGAATACATCATCCCTGTACCATGTATAGGAATTCTCAAAGTTTTCGATCTCTGTCACATCGCGGATATGCATCCTCTCAACTTCACTGCCCTTGCGCATAACCTTCGCAATTTCATAGCCACCCTGATCAATTCCTTCATCCGGACTCACCTGTTCACAAGAGAAATAAATGCGGAAATCCGGTATATCAGATGGATCATCATACAAATGGCGCATCAATGCCGCATATTGATCACGTATGCGCATAAACAGGTCATTCTGGCTGATAGATGGATCATCGATCAGAACATCCCAGTAATTTCGTTTCTGTTTCATTTTCATCACCGTTCCTTCTCACCAAGGCAATGCATGTTCTGCCTTTAATTTCAAAACCGTATTCAGCGAAGCACCAATTAACAATATAAACATCAATATCCGCAGCCACAACAATGTCAGAAACAATGCGGTAAGGGAACCATAAATACTGTTGGTGCTGTAAATCATCGGAATAAATATCGAAAACAATCTGGAAAAGACAAGCCAGACAACCGTCGTCATAACAGCACCTGGTATCTGTTCCCGGATCTTCCGCCTGCCACCGGGAAGATACGTAAATGTCAGGGTAATGATGACTGATGCCATCACCATCGTAATGATGCCGCTCACATTCATCAGATCAATCAGCTTCAGGGCAAAATCAATATAGTTATGCCTCTCTGCCAGAAACAAAATCACATTCTGAATAGATGTACCAAACAACTGGAACACAAGCAGGAATGGAATCAGTAACAGAAAGATGACCGTACAAAGAAGGGCAATCGGTTTATCATAAATCGTATTGTCGGAATTGATGGTAACCCGTTTCAATCCCTTTTGTATGGCTGTAATGCCACTGGACGCAAACCACAGGGAAATAATGGCAGCTGCTGAAATGATGAGTTCATAACTCTGTGTGCGCACCGTCTCCAGTACATAGAGCACAAGATCCTGTATTTCTGAAACTTCCGGCAGTACACCGATGATCATATTGATCAATTGGGTATAGCTTTCCGTAGGAAGAAAGTTGACAAAGGAAATCAGCAGCACAAGAAAAGGAAAAGCCGCAATGACGATATACAATGTCGCATTACCAGCATATACGTCAAAGTCATTTTCCAGTGATATGGCAAAAATCCACTTGACCATCTCCCAGATGTTATGGATCAGCTCCTTAAAAGGGAGCGAATGATGTCTTTTCCTTAACACTTTCATTACCCATATTATACCCGAAAAGAGACAGAAAAAAGACATGCAAATACATGTCTTAGTTCATTCTCTCTTTACCTGTAAAAAACAAAGCTATTGTTCCAGGACCTGTATGGCAGCCAATCGTAGCACCAATCGGATAGATTTCCACCTTACCCTTTAGAGCCGGGAATTTCTCTTCGATCATATCTGCGACAGTCCTTGCATCTTCAAGGCAGTCTGACTGGCTGATGTAGCATCTGCCATTATAGGCAGTACCACCATCCGCACATTCTTCCATCTTCTCCACAAGCCGCTTCATGGCTCTGTTCTTCAAACGAACCTTTTCAAGCGGACGAAGCCCACCGCGTGGATCCACATCCAGTAATGGGCAGATGTTGAACATCTTGCCAAAGAAACCAGCTGTCTTTGTCACCCTTCCACCACGGATGAAGAACGTGAGATCCGTTGTGATGAACCAGTGATTGAGGTTTTCACGAAGGTTCAATGCATATTCCTTCACTTCTTCAAGACTCTTTCCTTCATCTGCCTTGTCCTTTGCCATTTCCACCAGCATGCCATAGCCGCTGGATGCAGAAAGTGAGTCAACTATTTCAATCGTTCTGTCCGGGAAATCGTCTCTTAATTGTTCAGCCGCAAGGCAGGCAGAATTGTATGTACCGGAAATACCGCTGGAAAGTGTGAAATGCAGGATATCGATACCCTTTTCCAGATATTGTCTGAAGAAGGCATCATATTCTCCGATACTGCACTGGGATGTGCGGGACATTTCCCCGGCAATCATCCTTTCATACAATGTATGCGGATCCATGGACTTTCCAAAATCATCGAGATATTCCTGTTCAGAAAGGAAGAAATGGAACGGAATATACGGAATATTCCGCTCTTTGAGCCTTTCCTCACTCAGGTCAACTGTTGAACAGCATGTAATCATATATGTCATCGTATTTACCTCCTCTTCCAGATTCTCGCTTCATAGGGAGAAAGCACAGTATTGCCCAGAGTATCAGGAAAAACAAGTGTCCAGTTATAATTCATATGCCGTGCACTATGTTCATCTTCACCAAGGTTGCAATCCACAAGAAACTCCTCATCACCAAGTTTTCTTGTATAGACAAAGCGGTCATGACGGTTATCAACCACTTTGAAGTCCCCATAGACAAGAGATGGATGTTCCTTACGCAGATGGATCAGGAAACGATAGATTTCCCATATCTTTTTTGCAACAGCATCTTCCTTTTCCCAATCGATCATATGTCTTGCATGATCTCTTGAACCTGCTTTGACTACCGCAAACGCTTCTTCTTTGCTTTTTCCTTCCCCCAGAAGTGTATTATACATCCTGATGGATTCCACATCATTCAACTCTTCTATGCTCTGAAAGTCAATATTCAATAACCCCATCTCGTCCCCCTGGTAGACAAATGGTGTTCCTTTGAGCGTAAACTGCATCACCGCAAGAAGCCTCGCAATTTCCAGTCTGTATTTACCTGTTGGATCAATCTTGGAAATCATCCGGGGGTTATCATGGTTATTGTAAAAGATAGACATCCAGCAGTTATTACCATAGGTAAGTGACCAGTCCGTCATGAAATCCCGGAGATAATTCAGATCATACCGGTAGTCTTCAAAACGCACATGACCAGGAGACTCAAGATGGTCAAAGGAAAAGATCATATCGAGTTCCTTTCTTTCTTCCGCTGTCACAAGCTTTGCCATTTCCTTACCAAGCCCTGGTGTCTCCCCAATAGAAAACGCATCATATTTTGCAAAGGAAGATTCATGCAGTTCATGGAGGTACTCATGCAGGTGAGGGCCATAATAGTAATGTTCAATACCGGTATAACCCATCAGTTTTCCAATGGATGCATTGCCCATTGGCAATCCCTCTTCCTTGGAAATGTAGTTGATGACATCAAGCCGGAAACCATCCACGCCTTTTTCAAGCCACCATGAAACCATATCCGCAACAGCACGTCTCACATCCGGATTATCCCAGTTGAGGTCCACCTGTTTCTTTGAAAACAGATGCAAAGCATAATCCCCATTTTCTCCATATTTGTCCCAGGCACTTCCCGAAAAGAAGGAAGTCCAGTTATTGGGAACCTCACCTTCATCTTTCCGGATAAAGTAATAATCCCTGTATAGGCTGTTTTCATCATCAATCGCAGCTTGGAAAAAAGCATGTTCATCACTTGTATGGTTGACCACAAGATCCATGATGAGCTTCATCCCTCTTTTGTGCACTTCTTCAAGCAATATATCAAAATTATCCATCGTTCCAAACAATGGACTGATCTTGCGATAGTCCCGTATATCATAGCCATTATCATCCATCGGACTGTCATAGATCGGAGAAAGCCACAAAGCATCTATTCCCAGATCCTTCAGATAATCCAGCTTTGATAATATGCCCGAAAGATCACCCATGCCATCCCCATCACTATCACAAAAAGAACGGGGATAGATCTGATAGAAGACCGCTTCCTTCCACCACTTGTGGGTGATTTCATCACTACTTTCAACATGGTCTTTTTCCTGGTTGATCAGATGCAGAAAAGCAGGCCAGAAAGCATCATCCAGTATTTTGGAAGCAGGTTTGACAAGTGTTTTCAGCTTCAAAGAAGAAACAGCCGGATTGGTGATCCATGTTTCCTTCACCCCAAGCTGTAACAATATTTTGGCAAGTATGTCATGCCCCACCGGTGTATTCCATACATCTTTGATGCGGCTTTCCATTGTCACTTCTTTCATATGTTCCTCCCAAACAAAGAAGACCGGCAATTTGCCAGCCCTCTCGTCGTTATTTTGTAGTTTTCTTTGTTGTCTTCTTTGCGGCAGGTTTCTTTTCCTGCTTGATGTTGAAGCGGAAGACAGCACAGCCATATGGCGGCAGAGGATATTCAATGTGGTATGGTTTGCCATCACATTCACCCTTCTTTGCTGTATAAGTCGTCTTCTTGTCACTATCAGGACCAATTGCGCCATCCCTGTCAAGAATCAATGTATATCTGCCAGATTGTGGAGCGCCAACCATGTAGTCACTTCTCTCCATCGGTGTAAAGTTGATCACAAAGAGCAATGCATTCTTGCCAGAACGGTCACGTCTCATGAAGGAGAAGATAGAACGGTCTCCATCATCCGCATTGATCCATTCAAAGCCATTCCAGGAACTGTCAAGTTCATAGAGAGCAGGATATTTACGATACATCTGTAACAGGTCTCTTACAAACAAGAGGACGCTGCGATGCATCGGTTCATCGCAAAGCTCCCAGGAAAGCTGTACCTTTTCATCCCATTCATGGTCCTGGGCAAACTCCTGCCCCATGAATAACAGCTTCTTGCCAGAATGACCCATCATGAACAGGTAGCCACACTTGAGATTCAGGAATTTATCAATGCCAAGGCCTGGCATTTTGTTGATCATGGAACACTTGAGGTGAACAACTTCGTCATGAGACAGCACAAGGATGAACTTCTCACTTGTCGCATAGCTCATGCCAAATGTCATCTTGTTGTGGTTGTACTTACGGAAGTAAGGGTCAAGTTTCATGTAGTCGAGGAAGTCATGCATCCAGCCCATGTTCCACTTGAAGGAGAAACCAAGACCATCATCCTCAGGGGCAGAGGTAATCTTTGGCCATGCGGTAGATTCTTCCGCAATGATAATCGTTCCATCTTTTCTGCCACGAATGACAGAATTGAGATGCTTGAAGAATTCAATTGCATCGAGGTTACCATTTCCACCATATTTGTTCGGAATCCACTGTCCATCCTTACGGCCATAGTCAAGGTAGAGCATAGACGCAACTGCATCTACACGCAGTCCATCAATATGGTATTCATCATACCAGTACAGAGCATTGCCAATGAGGAAGTTCTTTACTTCATTCATGGCATAGTTGAAAATCTTTGTGCCCCAGTCCGGATGTTCACCCATACGTGGATCCGGATATTCATAGAGTGGCTGCCCATCAAAGTCCGCCAGACCAAAGGCATCACGCGGGAAGTGTGCAGGTACCCAGTCAAGGATGACACCAATACCATTCTTATGCAGGTAGTTGACCATCCACTGGAAATCCTCTGGTGTACCATAGCGGGAAGTCGGTGCATAGTAACCAGTTACCTGATAACCCCATGAACCATCAAATGGATGTTCAGCAATACCCATCAGTTCTACATGTGTATATCCCATCCATGTCAGATACTCCACAAGCTCTTTTGCAAGGTCACGGTAATTCTTGAATCCATCCGGATTTTGTTCCGTTGCAGGATCCTTCTTCCATGAACCAAGGTGGCATTCATAAATCGCCATCGGCTGCTCAAAGACATCTGTCTCAGAGCGCTTCTTCATCCATGTCGCATCAGACCATTTGAAATTGTCGATGTTTGCTGTTCTGGATGCAGTACCCGGACGAAGTTCTGCCGAGAAAGCATATGGGTCTGCCTTGAGAATGGTTTCACCATTCGCTGTTTCAATGGCATATTTATAAATTTCGCCATATCCCATGCCTTCAATGAAACACTCATAGATACCGGATGTTTCAAGAAGTTCCATCTTGTTTACACCAGCTGTCCAGTTATTGCGGTCGCATACGACAGAAACACTCTTTGCATGAGGTGCCCATACCGCAAAGTGCATACCCTCTTTACCATTTACTTTTGTCAGATGTGCACCAAACTTCTTATAGCACTTATAATTTCTGCCTTTGCCGAACAGATACCTGTCCATTGCGGAAAGAAATTCAGGACTTGCCAGAGGCTTTTCCTTCTTGGAAACTGCTGGCTTCCTTTCTGTCTTTTTCACTGCCATATTCTCCTCCTGTTTGTCATTCTATGATGGATATCAGTTCAATATTCTCTCTATATAAGATACCACAAACAGAGGTTAAGCGTTTACAACTTTGTGTTTCTTTTGTCCAAAATCCAACAAAAATCTGTATATCGTACTTTCCTGGCAGTCTTATTCCTTCCGCAAACAGACATTCCACAATCAATTCAGACAGCCATCACTGCTTAAAGACAAAATGAATGGCAGGCTAAACCTGCCATTCATCACCAGTCAGTTTCAATAGAGCCACGCTTTAACCTGTTCAACAGGTGTGTCTGTATACCTTGCAATGTGGTCATCATCAAGACCATCCGCATGCATTCTCAATGCAATTTCTTTGCTCTTCTTTTCTTCTGCTTCAGTGACTCTCTCGTCAATCAATTCATCAATAACTTTACACATATAGCTTCTACCATCCTCTCCAATATGTTTTACTTCTTTCATTCTCTTCTTTAAAGCCGGAATGATGATTTGTTCCGGATCGCTTGTTGTGAAATCGTGCATCAGCTTTGCATATGTGATGATTCATCCTGTATCCTGCTGTTCAGATACATAATACATGATCCATCTGGGAATTGGCTGCTGTTTGGATGAACGTTTCTTTCAATAGTATATAGAGGTTCTCCCTGACCAAACATGTCGCCATCGGTGATGAAGATGACATACAGCTTTGGCAGTGCTGTATATTTGTCTCCATGTTCCAGTATCTTCGTGTCAATCATCGAACCATAATACCGGGCATGCTCAGGTCTTGCATCATAGAGTTCCTCCTGCGGCTCAATGTTGTAACCAGTACCAGCAAGGTCCTGCGAAAGAACATCAAGGCGGACTTCTTTTCCAAACAGGTTGTTCAGCTATGCCTGCGAATATGATCTGACTATTCTGATTGAGGGATCCTGAAAGATTTCCTGAATGACAGCTTCAACACAGGCAGGATCTTCAAAGACAACACGCATGAATGTGTCCTGCATCATAGTCATACTCTGGGCGACGCTTTCATTGGATTCTTCCACCTGATCATTATCTTTTTTATCCTGATTCATTTTGCTTTTTCCCCTGCATGTTTTGTTACCGGGAAAAGCAAAATTCCCTCAAAAAAAGTAAAAAAAGTTTTTAATCCAGACTGGTAAAGCAATTAAAATACAGTTCAAAAATTACGCCATTATAAATTCCCGAAATTTCTCAAAAATAGTGTTGACACTCCATTCAAGTGTGGTATTATATTTGAGCGACGCACCAGTGGTGGAATCGGCAGACACGTACGCTTGAGGGGCGTATGGGGCAACCCGTGCAAGTTCAAGTCTTGTCTGGTGCACCATGAAGAAGGCATCCTTTATCGGGATGCCTTTTGTTTTTTCAGATTGAAATGATGATCATAATACACGCCCATTTCCCGCATAAACCGTTCGTTGACCGCATCTAGATTCTTTTTGTATCTTGCATACGATGGTGAAACGATTTTCATATTCTCTATGACAATGGCGTTATATCCACTATCCTGCATCTGTCTCTGCATACGCCTTTGCATGATATAGACCGGATGAAACCTCCATATGCCCATCTTGAAGCGGATTGCCTTCTCCCAATCCACCTTTCGCTTCTGGTATGTTTCTTCATCCATTTCCCATTGGGCAATCATTTCCTCTGCGGTACGAGACTCCTGCACTGGTGAAATGAAAAACCGGTAGTACCATGGCAGTTTCAATGGATGGTCATCACAATAGCGGAGTATTCTTTCCATTGCCTGCTTCTGTTCTTCTGTATGCAGCGGTTCTTTCAAAAATGGTGCAAAATGAGAAGAAAGATACTTTCCCCATTCTCCCGGCAAGAGTGTTTCTATTGCTTCAAGCATTGAAGAAGCAGACAGTAATTGTTCCCCCTCTTTCCGGTTCTTCGTTTGCATAAACCTGCACAAAGCTTCCATACACCTGCTTTCTTCCTGCATTGCCTGTTCTTGTCTTGCAAGAACATCTTCCAATACCCTGTCATTTCCATCCAGAAACATTTTGATTTCATCAAGTGAAAGTCCAAGTCTTCGCAAAAAGACAATTTGTGCAAGACACTCTATGTCTTCTTCATCGTATTCCCGGTATCCATTTACTGACCGTTTTGGCTTCAACAACCCCTTCTCTTCATAATACTTGATGGCCCTTTTGGTCATCTTCAGTCTGTCAGCCGCTTCCTGTATTTTCATAACCTCTCCTTTCCACCTTCATTTCACACCTGTACGCAGCGTACATGTCAACACATTTTTCTTCCTTTTTCCCATTTCCGTTGTATTCTGTTAGAGAAAAGGAGACAACATGTACAAGAAACTGAATTTATATACCCACGATGGAATCTTCCATGCGGATGATGTATTTGCGACTGCCCTGCTTTCCATGATGGCAGAAGATATCCATGTTGTACGTGGTGGTGATACCACAGTACCAGAAAATAAAGATGAATGGATCATCTATGACATTGGTGGTGGAGAACTCGACCACCATACAGCAGAAAACAAGGAAAATAACGGCTGCCACCCGGGGACAGACATTCCTTATGCCTCCTGTGGTCTTGTCTGGAAGAAGTACTATAAGGAAATACTGGCTGAACAGGATTGTCCGGAATCTTACTATGAAAGGGTGTATGCCCGCCTTGAATCTTCATTGATACTTGGCATTGATGCCCATGACAACGGCTTTAATCCGATTGCTGAGAAACTTTCTGCCATGCCAAATGTCACCGACGCACAACGTAAAGAAGTTGTCGGAACAGCAGGTACCGGATTCACTATCTCACAGATGATCCGCGACTTCAACCCGACATGGAACAGCACATACAGCTATGATGATGCATTCATGGATGCGGTGAGCTTTGCCAAAGACCTGTTGGAATTACGCCTTGATTCCATTATTTCTTCTCTTGATGCAAGAGACTTTGTCCTGCGCTGCATATCCTATTCCGCAAACCATATCATGATCATGGACAAATTCGCGCCATGGGAAGGTATTCTCAGCAGCCAGCATAACGACCCAAAAGCAAACGATATATGGTATGTCATCTATCCTGCATTAAGAGGAGGCTGGAATGTACAATGCGCACTAAAGGATTCCGATGATCGCACAAGTTACCGCCATCCATTCCCAGAAAGCTGGTATGGCTTACGGGGAGAAGACTTCGCGAAAGCAAGTGGTGTAAAAGGTGCAGACTTCTGTCATGTGTCCGGTTTCCTTGCCGGTACAAAGTCAGAAGAAGATGCGTTAGCACTGGCTTCTGCTGCATTGCGCTAAAGCAGAAAATTTCCAATACACAAAGACATTTGAAACGTCGGTTATATTGCCGGCGTTTTCTTTTATGACTATAAAAAAGGTGTCAGCCTCGTTTGACAGAGACCAACACCTCAACCAGCATTGCTGGTATTTTTCATTTACCTTACTTTACACTGATGGAAGTGATATGTGGGTTTACACCTTCATACCAGTAGAGGTAACCTTCCATATCAATTGTGTCTCCAACTTCAAGGCTTTCTGCTGCCTTATACACATCGGATTCACTATCGCAGAGATAAGACTCAACGAGGAAGGAATATGTGTTACCATCCTTGGAAACATTGAAGTAAACATCATCACCCTGTGTACCAGAACCATCCCAGTTATATGTGAACGCTTCACCATTGTCAGAAGCTTCAACTGTCATACCTGTGAAAGTAACCTTTTCATTCTGGTGCTTGATGAGTTCTTCTTCATCCGCAAGAAGATCTGTTACATCAAGTGGTTCAGCAATCCAGTTGCCATCGAGGATTTCATATGTACCATCGATGATTTCCACTTCGCCAGACCATTCAGCCTTATAACCGGTAACCTTGATCTTTGTGCCTTCTTCAAGCTTGTTGTAATCTTCTTCAGAAATCGGCAGATCATAGATGAAGTAAGCACCATCCTGGTCCTGTGTATACAGGGTAGCCTTGCCTACACCATTGTCTTCCCACCAGGACTGCTTTGCCTGTACATAGGTTTCAACAATTACTTCAGAGTCAACAGCAGCTGCGACATATTCATCATATGTCATAACACCTTCGCTCTTGACATCTGGTGCAGCTGTCGCCTCTGGTGTGCTTGTCTCTGCAGTTGTATTGTTGGAACAGCCAACCATGGACACAACTGTCAAAGATGCGATCATTGCTTTTACAAACTTGTTCATTTCCTTTTCTCTCCCTTATCCGCATTGCGGATTATTTGAACACATCTATTATAAACTGTTTCACTTTGAATGTGGCATCTTCTTCATACGATCAACGATGAAATACACCACAATCAATATCCATACCACACCAAGTGTACCAAGCAGAACCTTACTCATCGTCGGAAGCGGACCAAGATCTTCTTTTCCACCGATCGTATCAGACCCAAGCTGATCCAGGCGGTACATCGAAGACACACTGTCGAATTCCTTTTCCACAAAGGCATCATCCACTGTCTGGTTGCGGTTGATGGCCTTGACAACATCTTCTATCATCTGCCCTGCCGCATTGCGCAAAGATGTGGAACCATTGAATACCGGTGTAATGAAGGTATTCTCAGCATTTTCCAATAACAGCTTTGTCGCTTCAATCTTGACACTATAATGCGTATCATTATCAGTTCCACTCAGGGCAAGATATTCCTGATAGGCAGGATTGTTCTGTGCTTTGCTTGTGACAGGTACATAACCTTCCGTTTGTGCATAAGCCATTTGTACCTCATCTGTCAATAGATACTGGGCAAACAGCCACGAAGCCATCACTTCCTGTGGATCACTCTTATTGAATATACAAATAGAAGGTCCCTGGGAAATCATCTTTGGATCATCCGGATTGATCTGTGGCACCATGCGCACTTCTGTTTCAAATGGAATGATGGCATCCTCTGCTATATCGATAAGTGGTGCATCAGACCCCATCCATGTTGCACCGGCAGTCGAATCAATCGCAAATACACACTGTCCGGCATTGAGAAAGTTTGCCGGATAACCAGATATGCTGAAAGTGGAGAAGGCACCAGCACTGGCACTATCCGCGATGATGCCAAGCACTTCCTTTGTATCTTCATTAAAGATTTCAATTGTGCCATCTTCTGTTGAATACCCGGCTCCCATCTGCTTGAGAATCTGGATCATCATATTGTCCGTAGACTTGTAAATAAACGGCAACATGACATTCTGTCCATTGAGCACATATGTACCATCCGGATTTTTGGCAGTCGCAGCACGAGAAACCTCAAAGATAAAGTCCCATGTCAATACATCCGGAATCGTATAGCCAAGCTGTTCCACATAGTCCTTGTTAATGTAGACAGCTTCTGTAGAACGCATATACGGAAGCGCATAATGCTGGTCGTCCAGCACACATTCCGCAAGAAACTGCGGAACGATTTCTTCCGTTGAAGGCGAATCAAACTTCAGGGCACTGCCACCAAGTCCATAAGAAGGATCATCCATCAGCTCATCCAGTGGAACGACCACATTTTCACCTGTCATATATGTCGCAATATGATCCGGATATGTGATACATATATTCGGTGTTGTACCGGTAGAAATATTGGTAATGACATCGTTGTAGATTTTGCCATAGTCCGTATAGAGACGCAGATTGACGGTAATGTTTGGATAGAGCTGTTCAAAATCCGCAATTGCCTTTTCATAAATATCCGTCTGTGTCTTGTTTGTATCATTCTTTGCCCAGAATGTGATTTCATATTGCTTTGATTCATCAAAAGCTTCAGGCTTTGCAAAAGCACTGGCACCTTTGGAGCCATGACAGCCGCAAAGACCCAGGGCAAGCAATGCACTCAACCATACTTTTAAAACTTTCATCCTTTTGTACCACCCCTTGAAACACCCGACATAATCTTTTTGTGGAAGATGAGGAACAGGATGATGAGCGGAATGGAAATCACCACAACCGCTGCCATCATCGCCGGAATGTTCTCTCTGCCAAAACCATTTTCTCGAATTTCCTGAATACCGTTGGACACAAGGAAGTACGCCTGATCATCTGTGATGAGTCTTGGCCATACATACGAATTCCAGCATTCGATGACCTTGAGAATCGTAATGGTCACAATGGTCGGTGAGCAGATCGGCACCATCACCTTCAACAGAAAACGAAGATCTGAGCAGCCATCTACTTTGGCAGCTTTGTACAGCTCATCCGGCACCGCTTCAAAGTTTTCCTTCAAAAGGTAAATATAGAAGACCGACGTGACAGATGGCAGGATAAGACCAAGGAATGTATTGCGCATATCCAGTTCGGTAATCGTCACAAAATTGGTGATGATGACTAGTTCTGAAGGAATCATCATCAGAGCAAGAAACCCGGTAAAGATCAGATTTTTGCCTTTGAACTCAAGACGCGCAAAAGCAAATGCCGCCAGTACCGTCACCACTAACATGATCAATGTTGTCACTACCGTAAAGATAACCGAATTGGCAAAGTAACGGGCCAGAGGTACTTCCGTAAAAGCAGAAACATAGTTTTCTATTGTCGGAGACAATGTGAACAGCTGTGGTACATATTCCGCATTGTATGCCCCATAACTCTTGAAAGATGTCAGAACCATCCAATAGAAAGGAAACAGGACTACAAGTGCCCATATACCAAGGAAAACATAAGTCACAATGCGCCTTATTTTTTCCCTGCGTTTCGCCTTTTTTTCAATTTCAGCATAGTTTTCCATATCAGAGTCCTCCTTTCACACCACTTTTTCTAGTGATGAGCAGGTTGATGACCGTAATCGTCAAAATGATCGCAAAGAGAATCAAAGCCGCAGCACTGGCATAAGAAGGATAACCTCCCCCTTCTCCATACAACATGTCATAGACAAAACCGACCATTGTATTCATGCCTGCCGCATTGAGGTTTGTGCCAAAGATAGCAACCTCATCACTATACGCCTTGAAGGCACCGATAAAACCGGTGATGACAAGATAGGAAATCGATGGTGCGATCATCGGTAATGTAATCTTTGTAAATGTGCGAAGCCGGGAAGTGCCATCAATCCGGGCTGCCTTATACAACGTTTCATCCACAGACGCAAGGGCACTGGTGAGAATCAATATCTTGAAAGGCATGACAATCCAGATCGTATAAATACTCATGACAAGCATCTTTGCCCAATATGGGCCTTCAATAAAATCAATCGCACTTCCCCCAAAGAAGGAAATTAACATATTGATAAACCCATCGCTGTAAGGTGTCTTGTCAAACAAAATCATAAAGACAAGACCTACCGCAAGGGTATTGGTCACATAAGGCAGAAAGAAGACCGTCTGAAACAGTTCTTTCAGCTTTTTGATCGAATTGAGTCCGAGGGCGATTAACAATGACAACCCGGTAGAAATGGGTACCGTGATGATGACAAGCAGCAATGTATTCTTCACCGCCTGCAGGAAATATGGATCCCGTAACACATACTGAAAGTTGTATAAACCAGTTCCGTAATATGTCTGGGAAGCTGAGTTATAACCTTCTTCAACAGAATAGACAAATACATCAAACAAAGGATAGATAAGAAATACTGCAAGAAAGACAAAGGCCGGAAGAAGGTAGAGGAATGGCTTAACCTTTCTCATAACCATCTTCCTTCAAGAGCATTTCACTCTTTTCATCAAATACAAAGAGCTTGTCCTTCCGGATAGTGAATCGTACAACTTCACTTTCAGAATCCACCTCCGTACCAGAAGGAACAATGGCACGAATTGTTTCCGAACACATTCCATCATGTTCTGCCACAATGCTCGTATCACGGCCAAGGCGCTCAACAGACTTCAGGTGACATGTCAGAGTGCCTTGTGCATCTACCATCAGCCCCTCCGGCCGTATGCCGACATATACCTTTCCACTTTGGCCATGCCACTTCATGACAGCTTCTTCACCAATGTAGAGACTTCCCTCTTTTATTTCACCCATAAAGACATTGATCGGCGGATTGCCAAGAAACTTTGCCACAAACAGATTACATGGATAGTCATAAATATCCTGTGGTCTGCCCATCTGCTGCAACACACCATCTTTCATGACAACCATGATGTCAGAAATACTCATGGCTTCTTCCTGGTCATGGGTGACAAATACTGTAGTAATACCGGTTTCTTTCTGAATCCTGCGGATTTCTTCACGGGTCGCAAGACGAAGCCTTGCGTCAAGGTTGGAAAGCGGCTCATCGAGCAGTAATACCTTAGGCATGCGCACAATGGCACGGGCAATAGCTACACGCTGCTGCTGGCCACCAGAAAGCTCAGATGGTCTGCGGTCCATGAGATCTTCAATCTGCACAAGCTTTGCGGCTTCTTCCACACGCCTGTTCATTTCTTCTTTGGAAAGCTTTTCCTTCCCTTTTTTATTCTCCAATGGGAAAAGAATATTCTTTCTGACCGTCAGATGCGGATAGAGGGCATAGCTCTGGAACACCATGCCAACCCCTCTGTTTTCCGGCGGCAGATCCGTAACATCTTCTCCTCCAAAAAAGATTTTGCCTTCACTTGGTTTTTCAAGACCACAGATCATATTCAATGTTGTGCTCTTTCCACAACCAGATGGTCCAAGCAGACTGACAAGTTTTCCATCAGGAATTTCAATGGTCAGCCCATCCACTGCCACAACATCTTCCTGTTTTTTCTTATCTCTTGATGGGAAACGTTTCGTGAGATTTGTGAGTTCAATATTCATTCTTTCTCTCCTTTGTCAAAGCAGAAAAACCCGGATATACCGGGTGATCAGTTATCGCTGCGGACATAGCCGTTTTTCATCGTATTGCTCGCTTCCGCAAGAACCTTTTCCAATACCTTTTCACTTTCTGTGCGCACCATTTCAGCCATTTCCGCATTGGCCGTTTCACAAAGCTGAACAATCTCATTTTCATCTGTCAGTTTTGCCAGCAATGCATCATACTTCTTCACCAGGGCATGGGCCTTTGCGCCTACACTTTCCTGATAGCGTTCAATATGCATGATGTTTTTCCCATAAGCCACATCAGAAAGCGCAGCAATCAGCCGGCTTGTCCAATAGAAAGAATCCGTAGAAACGGTCTTTGTTGTGGAAGAAAGATAATCAGGTGTTTTATCAATACACGTATAGAAAGGCACCATCACATTAAAGGCATTGGACGCAAATGCAACCCACTCCAGTACCTGTCTGCGTTCCTTCTTCACTTCAAGCATACCAAGGAAGTCTGTACGGTTAATGCCAATCGTCCGATAAATACCAGCTCTTTCATCCTTACCATACGGATTGTATGGTGTGCCCTGGTAATAGGAACTCAGCACATATTTCACATCTTCCACCGTAATCTTTCTTTCCGGAACCATTGACCATGGAAGATCATCGCTCACCGGTGTATAGTCCGCATTTTCTCCTTCCCACTTGTATGTATGCGGATTGAGTGTTTTTAACATATACCATGCGCGCGGTGTGTTATAGACATGGTCGCTGTCAGAATGAGAACCGAATGCATCACGTGGTGAAAATGGTCCACTTAGTGTCAGATCAAGATGATTTTCTTCAATGAATGCCTTCATATCAGAAGAACACATATAGTTCTTCTTTTCTCCAAATGCATCTTCAAAGTCAAAATGGTCGATACCAAACTGGTTTGGCATGACAACATAGGCATCATCCGGCACCCTTACCGCCAGATAATGGTGTCCACCAACACTTTCAAACCACCAGATTTCCTCTTCATCCGCAAAGGCAATGCCATTGCTTTCATAGGTACCATATTTCTCCAATAATGTTCCAAGTCTTTCGACACCTTCACGGGCACTATGAATATAAGGGAGCACAAGGACCACAATATCCTCTTCTCCAATACCACCTGCTTTTTCAACCCCATCTTTCTTTTCATATTCCACAAGGGGATCTGCACCAAGCACACGTTCATTGGAAGTGATGGTTTCCGTTGCCGTCATCGCTACACCGGCACTATTGGCACCTGCAGCTGCCCATGTGCCTTTGCCTTCCACTGCATTTGGCATAGCCGTATAGCGCATCGGATTGTCTGGAAGTTCAATTTCTACATGAGAAATGACACTTTTATATGTACGTGGCTGTTGTTCAGGATGAACGACCACAAATTTCTTTGGCATATAATGACCGGAAGCAGAATCATCGTTTCTCGCGATCATCGTACTGCCATTCCAGGAAGCTTTTTTTCCAACAAGGATTGTTGTACAAGACATGTTCGTTACCTCTTTTCCATTCCATATTTTACCACCAGATATACTAAAAAGAAGGCATGATATTCACACCTTCCCTTCTGTCTGGTCAGAAACGGATCTCCGCAAGTACTTCCTCTATTTCATCCATGGAGAGGCTGTCAGTATAACTTCCACCATCCTCTTCCACAAGAGAAAAGTTCAATGAGAGATCCGCATTGCGATCATCTTCAAACATTGCCTTCCTCCCTGACCAGCCTTATCATACCCTGCATTCACAAAATATGCATACTTGACTTTCCAAAATGCATTGTTCCAGAGTTAAATTGTCACCAGATGTTCAGATTTTAATATCCTGCCCTATGCTAGAATTAATTGTGGTTCTGACAGGAGAAGAAAAGCCATGTTACAGGTTAAAAATGTAAAAAAACAGTACCGGACTGGCAATCTTGTGCAAAAAGCACTCGATGGGGTCAGTCTGAACCTGCGTGATAATGAATTTGTTGCCATACTTGGACCATCGGGTTCTGGTAAGACAACATTGTTAAACGTCATCGGTGGACTTGACCGCTATGACTCGGGAGAGCTCATCATCAACGGTCTCACCACAAAGAAATATAAAGATTCTGACTGGGATTATTACCGCAACCATACGATCGGTTTTGTCTTTCAAAGCTATAACCTCATTCCCCACCAGACACTGCTTGCCAATGTTGAACTCGCATTGACCATTTCCGGCATATCCGGCAGTGAACGAAAGCAGCGGGCTCTAAAGGCACTGGAATCTGTAGGTTTGAAGGAACAGGCACACAAGAAGCCAAACCAGCTCTCTGGTGGTCAGATGCAGAGGGTTGCCATTGCCCGGGCCCTTGTCAATGATCCGGATATTGTATTGGCCGATGAACCAACTGGTGCTTTGGACTCTGAGACAAGTGTACAGGTCATGAACCTGTTGCAGGAAGTTGCCAAAGACCGGCTGGTTGTCATGGTCACCCACAACCCGGAACTTGCCGAACAATATGCGACCCGCATAGTCACCATCAAAGATGGAAAGCTCATCAATGATACAAATCCATATAACATTCCAAAGGAACAGCTGGAAGAAGGCATTGTCAAAAAGACCGGCAAATCATCGATGTCTTTTAAAACAGCATTGTCTCTCAGCTTTAACAACCTGCTTACCAAAAAAGCAAGAACCTTCCTTGTTTCAGCAGCTGGTTCCATCGGTATTATCGGTATTGCCCTGATCATGTCCTTAAGTACAGGTGCCAATGCCTATATCGCTTCCATTGAACAGGAAGCGATGGCGGAATACCCTCTGCAGATTACAAGTGTTGGTTATAACCTCGCTTCGATTATGACCAATGTTTCTTCCAGTCTTATCGAAAATGCGGAAGGTGCACAAAATGCTGGCACAAAAGATGATGATACTGTAAAAGTTGTGGATACGATTTCGAGTATGTTTTCCGGCATGTCTGATAATGACCTGAAATCATTGAAAAAATATCTGGAAAGCGGTGAATCCAACATTGATACATTTGCCCGCAGTATCCGCTATTCCTATGCTGTTACACCTTCCATCTATCAGCCAGAAGATGATGGCTATTACAAAATCTATCCATCCAGCACTTCTGCTTCAAGCACTGCCATGACCACAGGCACTGGTGGTGCCTTCAATGAATTACCAGCAGATGCAACCCTCTATGAAGACCAGTATATGTTGCGGGCAGGACACTGGCCGCAAAACAGCCATGAATGTGTACTTGTCCTTACCGATGGCGGTATGGTGACCGACACCCTCATGTATACGCTTGGCTTCCGTGACCGCACGGAAATGCAGGAAATGATGCAGGCCATGCAGTCAGGACAAAATGTGGACATTAAAGAATATGATGAAACATACAGCTATGGCTCTTTCCTCGGTTTGTCTTTCAAGGTCATCAGCCCGTCGCTCACCTACCAGTATGATGCGGAGCACAATGTCTATACAAGCTTTGAAAACGACAAGGCAAAGATGAAAACACTGCTCGATGAACAGGAAGATATGGTGATCAGCGGCATTGTACAGCCTGTTCCAGACAGCGATACCGTGATGTTGCAGACGGGGATTTACTACCCTGCTTCGTTAACCCTGGAACTGATGGATGAAGCGCAAAACAGCGATGTCGTCAAAGCACAGCTGGATAATCCTGACATCAATGTCTTTACCGGCAAATCATTTACAGATGAAAATGCGGCAGATAGTTTTTCTATGGAAGACCTGTTCACGGTAGATGAAACAGCTTTGCAGGAAGCTTTCTCCATTGATCCATCCGCTCTCAATGTGGATCCTTCCTCCATGAACTTCGACCTTTCCAATATCGATACCTCCAGCATGATCGATCCTTCTGCCCTTTCCAGTGTTATGCCATCATTATCTTCCAGTGATATACAAACCATCATCGATGCTGCAAATATCACCATCAGTACAGAACAGTTGTCCAATTTGTTCAATACATTACTCAAAGGGTATGACCCTTCCACCATTGAACAATACTCTGCAGGACTATTGGACTATCTCAAGAGTGAAGAAGGCAAAACCATTCTATGCGACTTTGTGTCTTCCCTGATCAGTGATGAGGCTTCTGCAGCTCTTTCCCCGGAAGCATTACAGAAGATGGTTGAAGTCATCATGCAGGACTATGCAGAGTTTGCAATGACACAACCTGATCCAACCGATTTTGAAACCAATATAGCTGCATATATGCAGACAGAAGAAGCACAAAACCTGTTCCAACAGCAGTCTGATACCATTGTTTCTGCACTTGTGTCCATCGAAATCAGTGAAGAAGATATCACAAACTTCATTCATTCCCTCTCAACCGGTTATGATGCCTATGCAAAAGCACATAGCTATACGGACAGCACTGCCATTGTTTCTTCTTTTGAAACCTATCTCAATAGTGCAGCAGTACAACAAACAATAAAAGACACGGTAGCTTCTATGGTCGATACAAATGGAATTGCCAAAGCGATGACAAATGTATTGCAATCTTCTATGACTTCCTTCACCAATACCCTCAGCACACAGATTTCCACTGCCACTTCTTCCATTCTCCAACAGGTCAGTGCCCAGTTAACGACATCCATGCAAAACATGATGGGTTCATTGTCTACAAATATGCAAAGCATGTTCAACATTGATCCGGAAGCTTTTGCCAATGTCATCAAGGTGAACATGTCCGCAAATGAAATAGCTGAAATGATGTCTTCACTGATGAACAATACAGAAAGTTCCTACAAGACAAATCTTTCAACACTTGGCTATGCGGATGAGGAGGCACCAGAAGAAATTGATATTTATCCGGTGAACTTTGCCGCAAAGGGAGAAATCACAAATATCCTGGATACTTACAACGAAAACATGCAGAACAGCGGTCAGGAAGACAAGGTTATCATCTATGCCGATCTTGTTGCCGCAATGATGTCTTCAGTCACAACCATTGTGGACACAATCAGTTATGTATTGATTGCCTTTGTCGCGATATCCCTCATTGTCTCTTCCATTATGATTGGTGTCATCACCTATATCAGCGTACTGGAAAGACGAAAGGAAATTGGTATATTACGTGCTCTTGGCGCTTCAAAGCACAATGTTGCACAGGTATTCAATGCGGAAACATTTATCACCGGACTATTGGCAGGCGCCATTGGTGTAGGTGTTTCGTGGTTATTATTGATACCAGGCAATGCCATCATCCATGCCATTGCCGGAAATACGGAAATCAATGCGATTCTCCCGATTCCAAATGCCATCGCCCTTGTCCTTCTCAGCATCCTGCTGACAATCATCGCAGGACTGTTGCCTTCCCGCAAAGCGGCTAATAGCGATCCGGTTACTGCATTACGGACAGAATAAACCACCAAAACTGCAAATGGCAGGAAGATATTCTTCCTGCCATATTTCTGTACCCGGGGCAATTATGCCTTCACCCATTTGCGGATCTGTTGTTCAGATTCCCCTGTATTCAAAACGATATCATTGATCGACATGCCATACTTGTACAGGTTTCTAGCGATCATCTTACTCTTGTGATTTTCACCTTTTCTATATCCTGTTTTCTCACCATCTTTGTAACCATCTCTGCGAATCTTTTCCATTACCTTGCACATATGTTTCCTTCCTTTCGGCGTTTCTTTGTAATAACGCACATATTTCTGAAATACCTCATCCTGCATGGCGTCCACACACTTTTCATGAAAATCATGCATCATCCTGCCAATTGGACTGTCATCATGCATTCTGCTGTTGTAGTAATGTATGTCAGCTCCTGCATCTATCTTTTCCATGTTTTCTTTACAATAGTATGATATATGATTTTCTTTTTGTCCATAGCCCAAGGCATCGCCATTTGTGATAAAGGCAACATGGAACTTCTCCCTGTACTTCTTCTTTCGGAATTTCAAGCCTTTCTTCAGGTTGTGCATTGCCATGAGCGCTCCATTATAGGCAGCCCGGTTTACTGAGGCATCCGCTAAATCATTTTGAATTTCAGCATCATAGACATCACCCGTATCACTGATGCCATATACATCGAGTTCGATACCTTTACCCCACATGTTTCTGATGGTCTTCTGTACTTCCACATGTTTCAGCCTGATGGTTTCATCACGCAACAGTGTGCGCAGCAGGTGTTCTGCACATTCTTTGTGTTTGAAAATCTCAGCAGAAAAGGTGTCACTCATCATGGTGAGGTCACGAAGTATCTTTTCATATTCCAACCGCTCTTTTTTATTCATAGCAGCCTCCTTTCACT
>CASEPS010000027.1 GCA_949289855.1 uncultured Erysipelotrichaceae bacterium | reverse complement strand
TGGTGAAATTGCCATTGGACATACGCGCTATAGCACATTTGGTTCTGTGACTCAGACAAATGCACAGCCACTTGTTGTCCGCCATCTGAAAGGACAGCTTGCTATTGCACATAATGGAAATCTGACCAATGCGACAGAACTGAGAAAGAAGCTTGAATTGGAAGGTGCCATCTTCCATACGACGAATGATTCAGAAATTATTGCCTATGAAATTATCCGGCAGCGTCTAAGTAGCAGTTCTATTGAAGAAGCTTTGATCAAAGCTATGGAGGTTTTACAAGGTGCATATTCCCTTGTGGTGATGTCACCTTCCAAATTGATTGCATGCCGGGATAAAACCGGGTTCAGACCACTAGTCATGGGTAAAGGAAATAACGGTGAAGTTGTGTTTGCTTCAGAGACTTGTGCACTTGATGCCCTGGGAATGAAATATGTAAAGGATCTTGTACCTGGAGAAGTTATTGTTGTGGATGAACAGGGTATTCATAGTACCATGACTAAAAAGAATCCAAAGGATCATCTTTGTGTATTCGAGTTTGTTTATTTTGCCCGCTCAGATTCTGTTTTGAAAGGTGTGACGGTTCATGAGGCAAGGCGTAAGGCTGGGGAAATCCTGGCTCATGAACATCCTGTGGAGGCAGATCTTGTCATAGGTGTACCGGATTCTGGCATTGATGCGGCAATGGGTTATGCAGAGGTATCAGGTATTCCTTATGGAACAGGATTTGTCAAGAATCGTTATATTGCCCGCACATTCATTCAGCCAACTCAGAATGAAAGGACAAATGCCGTGAGAATGAAACTGAATGTGATTCGTTCGGTTGTGAAAAACAAGAGAATTGTCATGGTGGATGATTCGATTGTTCGTGGAACAACATGTGCAAGAATTGTTGCTTTGTTGAAAGAAGCAGGTGCACGTGAAGTACATGTTCGTATTTCTGCTCCTCCGTTTATTTCACCCTGCTATTATGGTACTGATATTGATTCCTGCGAGAATCTGATTGCCTGCAGGATGAGTGTTAATGAAATTGCAAAAGAAATTGGGGCAGATTCCCTTGGATACCTCAGTGTGGATGGGGTCAGGTCCATTGCCGAACAAAGCGGATGTGATTTCTGTACGGGATGTTTTACAGGGGAATACCCTGCAGCTGTTCCAAAGATATCAGATAAATCGGAATTTGAAACTCCCAGAAGAAAATGAACGAAGAGATCTTGTGGTTGTCACACAGGATCTTTTTGTTTTGAGGCAGGAAGGCTATAATAGAAAGAGATATTCATGGAGGAAAATGATCATGAAAGAATGGACAAAGAAAGAGCTCAGCCGCACGCTGACGTTTAAGGATACAAGGGAGCTGAAGCAGTTACATGATACTGTTTCAAAATCTTTCTGGCGTACACAATATCATATTCAGACAGTGACAGGACTGATGAATGATCCAAATGGGTTCTGCTATTACAATGGCAAATGGCATCTGTTCTACCAGTGGTTCCCGTTTGGGGCAGTGCATGGCATGAAGCACTGGTATCATGTGGAAAGCGAAGATCTTCTGCATTGGCATAACAAGGGTCTGGCAATGGAACCGGATAACTGGTATGACAACCATGGCTGTTATTCTGGCAGTGCTCTTGTGGAAGGTGATCTTGTCTACTTCACCTATACTGGAAATAATCGTGATGAGAAGTATAACCGCAATCCATATCAGTTGCTTGCCGGGATGAATAAAGAGGGAAAGATTCTCAAATATGAGGAACCGCTCATCATACCACATGAGGACTATACTGAACACCAGAGGGATCCAAAGATTTTCAAGCGCAAGGAAGATGATATGTATTACATCCTGCTTGGTGCACAGAATAAGGAAGGCAGAGGCAGATTATTGCTGTACCGTTCCAAGGCAATTCATGATGGATGGGAACTGCTTGGTGAAGTGAAGATCAAAGGCTATGAGGACTTTGGTTATATGGCGGAGTGTCCGGATATTGAACGCATTGGTGACAAGTATCTGCTTCTGTTTTCTCCTCAGGGACTTGAAGCAGATGGAGAACGGTTCAACAACAAATTTAACAATATTTACTTCATCGGTGATCTGGACTTCAGCACTCTTGAATTTACACCAGATGGAGAAATGGAAGAACTTGACCGCGGTTTTGATTTCTATGCTGCTCAATGTGCCAACCAGAAAGTCTATGAAAATACGGCAGTGCTGGAAGGCTGGTTTGGTGTTTCGGATTATACCTATCCGCCAACGGATGAAGAAGGCTGGGCTGGTTTACAGACAATGGCAAGAGAGCTCACGATCAAAGATGGAAAGCTCATCCAGAAGCCTGTCTACAGTGCTTTTTCCTTGAAGGAAGATCTTTTGTTTGATGCAAAGAAGGGAAATGTGATCACCGACCGTATGCATGCGGAAATGCCAAGAGCTTGTGTGATGCGCATCGATAATCCGGAACATCAGTCACTCTGCTTCAATCTGTTTACATGGGGCAGAGAGAGAGGATTTGAAATTGCCTATGATACAAATACACATAAGCTGACTATAGACCGCTCCATGATGCACAACATTCCTAACCGCGAGTTTGGTCTTACAAGAACAATTACATTAGAAAATGAGCTCTCCGCTCTGGATATCTTTGTGGACCACTCCACGATTGAAATATTTGTCAATGATGGTGAATATGTCATGTCTTCCCGCATTTTCCCTGAAAGAAGCGAAAATATGATCCGCATGGCAGGAAGGGACATCGATGTCAAAGTCTATACAGCAGAAAGAACCGTGGAGGAGGATTTTGTTCTATGAGTGAAGTCATCATACGCAGGGCAGAGGCAAAAGACCTTGCAAGGGTAAATGACCTGTTGCATCAGGTATTGCATATTCATGCGACCATCCGTCCGGATATTTTCATTGATGGCACGACCAAGTATACCGATGAGGAATTGTTAAACATGTTCCATGATGACAATGCCCCGATCTTTGTGGCTGAAGTGGATGGAACAGTAGCAGGGTATTCCTTTACGATATTGAAGAAGAGACTGCATAGTACAAACATGCAGGACATCAAAACATTGTTCATCGATGATCTTTGTGTAGATGAAGCATACCGCAGTCACCATATTGGCAATGCGCTTCTCAAATATGTAGAAGACTATGCCCGTTCCATCGGTTGTTACAACATCACCCTCAATGTATGGGCAGGAAATGACAAAGCCATTGGTTTCTATGAACATCAAGGTATGCAGGTGCAGGAAACCGTGATGGAGAAGATTCTCAAATAGCTTTTATTTGATTATGATACGCTGTCTTTCGGCGTATCTTTTTTGTTTGGAAGACGATCAATATATATGCATCATTAACCACCATACAAGCAGTACGATGAAGTAAAATGAACTTCCGCAAATGATGAGATAACCTGTCTTATGGACATAGCGGTTCATGAGGCTGATAGAGAAGAATACACTGCAGATCAATGCAAATAACAACATGTACTGCACAACAAAAATAACAAGAAATGGTATCCATTCTGGTAATGCTGAGAATGATGACAAAGAACATGCCGGATAGAGCAGGTTATCAAAGGGCACAATAGAATGAATGCGAAAGACAAATGGCATGTAAAGAGCGGTTGTTAACAGCAGGGAAAAGAATACAACATTTTTGATTGTGCACATCCGGATGTCCTTTTGTTTTCCATAGGCTCTTTCAAGCATTACCATACCGGTTTCTTCTTCCATTGCACAATACAATGAAAAGACCAATACAGAAGCTATCATTCCCATTACGGCAGAAAGAAAACGATATTCTTTAGAAGGCATGCCAAACCAGTATGTAAACCCATCTTCATACACATAGGGCATATCATTCCCAGACATTTCATATTGGCTCTTTGCGCGCATGAATCCTGTTTCATTCACTGTTTCCGGATTTCCAGAAGATGAAGCTTCCATGAGTCTTTCTTCTTCCTGCATGAGAAAAGCTTCCTTTTCTGCATTCTTTTCTCCACTTAACACTTCACTATAGCGCTGGTAAGACATCATTCCTGCACTGGGATAATAGACAAAAAATAAACTGCGATAGATTTCTATTCCAGTCGCAATAACCAGTACAAATGCAGCAGCACTATGTTTCCAGAACCGTTGCCTTTCAAATGAGGCAAGTGTTTTGCCAAAGCGCAGTCTGTTCATCAAACCGTTATTTCTTTCTTTTGCACCAAAGCTTTTCACACAGTAGAAGTGATATGCACCATATCCACACATACAGCCAATTAAAATAACATATAACAGACAGAAGACGTGTTGTGGCAACAATGCGTCAAAGAAAGGTAGAACAAAGTCATGGCTGAAGAAGTATGGTGCATCATAAAGGGTGAAGATACTGAGACTGTCTATCCATATCATAGTAGATGAACCTGTTAACCAGCCGAGCACAACAAATATCCCAATGCACAGGGCTATTGTTCCATAATGGTCCATGGAAGAAACAACCAGTACAGTGAAGAAAACGACTGTCAATAATAAGAGCAATTGCCATCCATAACATAAAAGGGAATAAGATAATACATTCATGGCAAAGGGCACTGTATGATACCCATAGACGCTTTGTATCGGTTCCAACAAGTGTGGTACACCAAGCCAGAAGGAGGCAATAGTCCATTGTGTTATTACAAGCAACAGAAAGGTAAACCATGTCACAAATAATACTGTACCTGCCTTTTGTGCAAACAGTTTTCTGAATCCCTTCATCGTTTTAAGCAAAGCATGCATTCCATCTGTTCTTTCCTGGAAGAAGAGAATGATGGCAGAAGAAACACACGCAAGCAAAGCAAAAAGAAATGGCACAGGAAAAGAAAGTACTGCTTCTGCAGTGATCTGATTTATGGGCTGCACTTCTATGCCATCAAGTTTATCGTATATTGTTATTGCCCGTTCCATTTCCTTTACAGAAGTGCTGTTTTCTTCCCCAAACAGACCAGAGGAAATCTTCAGCTGCATTTCACCAACATAGCTTTTGCGCCACTCCTGATACTGTTCAGCCTGTTCAATTCTCTTCAAAGCTTCACTTTCATAGGATACAGGTGCTTCAAATCCTGGAATCATCGGATAGTCTGTATTGCCTGCTTCAACAAGTTCTGAACGGGGCAGGGAATAACAATCTCCGATTTCTTTCATGTCCTGATTCTGCACGATGAAAAGAAAGCTGTTCACAACCAGAAACAACACTCCCATCACTGGTATGACCTTTTGTGCTATCAGTTTTGACAGTTCCCGTTTCATTGTTCTTTCTCCTGAAAAAGATACTGGTAGACATCTTCAAGAGATGGTTCAGCCGGTTTTGTTTCAAAGGGTAGTGCATGATCTGTAATGATTCTTGCCATAACACCATGTTCTTCTCTTGAAACTGCGGTAATGATGCCATATTGTTGAAGGGTAGAAAGTTCTTCATCTTTGATATGGACAAAGAATACTTTGTCATGTAAAAGATTACGCAAGACATGTGGCTTTTCCTGATACAGCACATTTCCATGGTCCATGACAATGATTTCCCTTGCGATATATTCGATGTCTGATACGACATGAGTAGATAGAATGACGATGCTGGACAATGCCATTTCCCCAATGAGATTGCGTACGATTACTCTTTGTTCTGGGTCCATGCCGGCAGTGGGTTCATCGAGAATGAGTACATCCGGGTGGTTGAGCATTGCGCCGGCAAGCATTAATCTTCTCTTCATACCGCCAGAATATGCACCGGCTTTCTTGTGTCTGTCATTCCATAAGCCAACCTTTTTCAAAAGGAAACGGATTTCTTTCTTTGCCTTTGATTTATCCATTTCTTTCAAAGCCGCAATGTAATACAGATACTGCAAACCGGTAAAGAAAGGGTAGATTGTTTCACCCTGTGGCATGAAACCAATGTTCTTTCCCTGCAGTGACCACTTCTTTCCATCATAAAGGATCTCTCCACCATCTTTGGAAAGATTATCTGTCAATATGTTCATCAATGTTGTCTTACCAGCACCATTTGGTCCAAGAAGTCCATAAATACCTTCTTCAAGCTCAAGTGATACATCATCCAGTGCAACAAAGGAGCCATATTTCTTTGTGATGTGATCTATCTGCAATTTCATGCCAATACCTCAAATTATCTCAATGGAACAAAACCATCATAGTTTTCCTGGTAATAGTCTTCTTGTGAAAGCCAACCAAACTGACCGTCGTGTATCAAACCCAGATAACCGTTTTCTGTTGTACGGTAGCACCCAAATGCAGTGCCGTCTGTATATCCATTGTTTTTCATTTCTATTGCAGTATTACCAGCTGTATTTCCTCTCATAAAATGGTATCTGTTATCAGAATCAGAGAAAATATAAAATACATCATTTCCAAATATGTTAGTACGGATAATTGTGTTGTTAATTTGATAGAGAAGTTTATCTTCTCCGGTATCCAGATCATAGAGATGGATTTCATGTTCAGTACAATATGTCAGAAGGTTATCTGCATTGATATTTCCTGATAAATCAGAATATGACAGCATTTCCCCATCTATAATAACTTCATGTGAAAGGTCATCCAGATTCATTCTGTACAAAGCATCAATGCCTTGAGAAATATCTGAATTATTAGGAATATATTTTGTAATCATCAGACATTTTCCGTTTCCTCCAACAATAGTCCAACTCTCTTTGGTTGAATCAAATTGAATAAGTGTTCTTTCTTTTCTTGTTGAGAGGTTTATTTCTAC
Organism: uncultured Erysipelotrichaceae bacterium; assembly: GCA_949289855.1. Taxonomy (GTDB): domain Bacteria; phylum Bacillota_I; class Bacilli_A; order Erysipelotrichales; family Erysipelotrichaceae; genus Bulleidia. The sequence continues at coordinate 20,735 of CASEPS010000027.1, read as the reverse complement.
ATGCTTAGTTGTATTTTCACTGCCAGCATTCAGATTTGCATTGTCAAAGACCATCTGATCTACCCGCAGGTAAATGCAGTCATAGGAAACCATGATGCCCTGCATTGTAATGAAGTAATACTTATTATCTTCTGTCTTTGAAACAACTTTTTTTAGTTCTGTTCTTTCATTCGTGATGGGATTCTGCTCAAAGAGAACCATACTTCCATCATCCATCGTGCGGATGTAATACCAGAGATCTTTATAGGCGATAAATTCACTGGCATTACCAATATAGGCACCACAGTCTTCTGAATTGTGCTGACAGCCAGCTTTGGAACAGAAAACAGTAAAATCATCTGAAACAGATGGGTCACCATAGTACACTACACTGCCAGATGGTTTGAATACGGCATCACCTTTACCGGCAGAAATAGATTGTTGAAAAATAGTGGAAATAGCGACCTGATTTTCTATTTGTAAGAGAGATTCGCTTTCTGTAGTGTGGCTTGTTTCCTGAGGCGTACTATTGTTACAACCACTTAACAGGATGATAGAGATTATCATCGGGATTATCGTTTTCTTCATACATTTCCTCTATTATTATGGCTTGAAGTTAATGCGAATGTCAGATGTGAAATCAGGATTTCCTGGTATTGTGATGGAAACATATCCACTGACAATACCTGTCGGATCATCGTATTGGCTGAATACTGAGATCGCATAAGAAGTGCCAGAAAGTGGCCCGTGTGTTACTGCGCTGCTATAGTTTGTATCCAGTCCATGACTGAACGTTCTGAAAACACCTTTTACAGATGAATGTTGTCGAATAACCCTTGCGGGTGTATAAAACATGACACCTAATCCGTCCCCATCATAACAGAATGAATGTATGTAAGGGTAGGTGACACCATTGTGGATTGTGTTTTCCAGATCATCTGTATGTTGAAAACTGCCACTGCTATATCCATTTCCAGCAGCATTTACCGGTGTTATGATTGCCAATGCCATGACAAATGCAATTATCTTTTTCATTTTTTCCTCCAATGATTCTGCATAAGCGAAACGCAATTGTCGTGAAAAACTGGTTCGTGGTTGAACAACAAAGCTTCCTGCTTTCTATAAGCAGGGTGATGTGTCTCCATTTCGATATCTTGCAGTATTGTATGTTAACATCTGACATCACTACCTTTATGCTGAAGAGGAATGTAAGCTAGTGGTACATGGTAGTCGTGCAGGATATCATCCTGCTTGTGACAAGAGAAGTTACAGTGCTGGTATGGACTTGGAACGTTCCTTTGCTTTGGCAATCAATGCATCAAGGTAGGGGTTAGGCTGGTGGTCTTTGCGATAAGCAAGAACTACCGGCATACCTGCTTTTGGTTCCAGTGGAATAGCCGTTACACCTTTTGCCCTTGAAACATTCAGTGTACTGATTGGTAACAGGGCAACACCTTTACGGGAACGTACGACTTCCAGGATCTGGTCAATTTCTGTTGTCTGCACATTTTCGGTAGAAATGTGGTTTTTAATGAGCAGCTGCTTGCAGAAGCTGTAAGAACCACTGTGTGGATTGGAGAGATAGAATGCTTCATTTTTGAGCTCTTTCAGAGTAATGCTTGGTCTCTCCGCAAGGGGGTGGTCGCATGCCATGATAGCGGCGACTTCATCACTTGCTAAACGTACTGTTTTATAGGCATTGCTGCAAAGCATGTTCTTACGGATGACAATGGCATCATAATAGCCTTTATCAAGGTCTGCAATCAATGTATGTCCATCGTCTTCTTCCATATGAATTTCTACTTCTGAATGATCGTCCCGGAAGAATTCAAAAAAGCTGGAGAGACGGTATTGTCTCAGAATTGGCATATGTCCGATGAAAAGAGACCTTCTTTCTTCTTCGCAGAAGCGGTCCATTCTTCTTTGCATCATGCGCCATGCCCGGATGAGCTGTTTTGCCATCGGTAAAAGTGTTTCACCAGCTTTGGTGAGCACACCGGATTTCTTTCCTTCACGGATAAATAATACACAGCCAAGTTCCTGTTCGAGAGCGATAATTTCCTTGGAAGCAGAAGAGCTGTAACGATGCAGGTCACCATTCGGTGCGACATACATTTCACTTTCTGCAGCGGAAACAAATACTTCCAGTTCTTCAATTGTCATAAATATAGCCTGCCTTCTTTTCTTTATTATACCTTGTGTAACAAGAAAAAGGACTCTTTTTGAGTCCTTCATACATTTTCTGTGTTTTGTAATGCTTCTCTGGCAACCGACAACATGAGCTTGATGCGGTTTTCCTGGTTGACACGGGTTGCACTCGGGTCATAGTCAATGGCTGAAATGTTGGCTTCAGGATACAGTTCACGCAGCCTGTTGATGACGCCTTTACCCATGATATGGTTTGGCAGACACCCAAACGGCTGGGCACAGACGATGTTTGGATAGCCACCTTTGATGAGTTCTACCATCTCACCACTCAACAGCCATCCTTCTCCCATCTTGGCACCAAGATGGATGATGCCTTCCGTTCCCTTCATGAGTTCGCGGAATGAACCAGGTCCATAGAACCCATATTTGCGCATGGCTTTACTGGACTTTTTGCCAAGCCAGTCAAGAATGCTGAGAAGGGAATGCCACAACCACTGCATGTATTTCTTTCCACCATATAATTTGATGTCCAGTTCAAAATTGGCTACACAATATTCAAGGTAACCCATGATACCTGGCATATTGACTTCACAGCCTTCGGATTCAAGGAAGTTTTTGAGGTCATTGTTGCCCATTGGAGAAAACTTGACATAGATTTCACCAACCACACCAACTTTAACCTTTGGTGTTCTGTGTATTGGTACGCTTGCAGCATCCTTGGCAATGATTTTGAAGTAGTGGGGCAGGGCAGTGATGAAGTAATGTTTGTTTTCCTTCATCCATGTGCCAACTGTTTCTATCCATTTGTCTGCCCATCTGTCCGCATCACCCGGATTGATTTCATAGGGGCGGATCTGGTTGCGCAATGCATCGATGAGGTCTCCATATTCTAGTGCTGCTAATGCCTTCAGAATGAGTCTTGTTGTAAAAGGCATCGTACTGCCTTTTTCCAGACCTGATGGATTGACTGATGCGACCGGAATGTAACCATAGCCTGCTTTGACAAGTGCTTTTCTTAACAGTTTGATGTAGTTGGATGCACGGCATCCACCACCTGACTGGGAAATGACAAGGGCTGTATGATGCAGGTCATATTTACCGGAATTGAGAGCATCGAGAAACTGCCCGATGACAAGAAGGGCAGGATAACATGTGTCGTTATGGACATATTTGAGACCGAGCTGTGCTACTTCTGCACCACTGTTTTCCAACAGTTCTACATGATAGCCTTCACTTTCCATGGCAGCTTTGACAACCCGGAACTGCAATGGTGCCATGTTCGGAATCAGGATGGTATAGCTGTCCAGCATGTCCTTTGTGAAATTTGGTGTGAGGTATTTCATCGCTTTGCCTCCTGCTTCTTTTCATCAAGCGCTGCAAACAGTGAGCGGATACGGATGTTCACCGCACCGAGGTTTGTGATTTCATCAATCTTCAGCTGGGTGTAAAGCTTTCCACCTTCCTGCAGGATTTCCCTTGTTTCATCGGTTGTGATCGCATCCAGCCCGCAGCCAAATGACACAAGCTGTACAAGGTCTGTATCAGGCTGGGTTGTGCAATACTTTGCGGCCGCATACAGACGGCTGTGATATGTCCACTGGTTGAGAACTGCTGTAGGGAATTTGTGCATAATCCAGGATACGCTGTCTTCTGTAACGACCGCAGCACCCTGCTTGACGATGAGGCGGTCAATGCCATGGTTGACTTCCGGGTCAACATGGTATGGACGGCCAGCCAGAACGATGATGTGTTTGCCCTGACGTCTTGCTTCTTCGATGATCCATTTGCCTCTTTCGCGGATTTCTGTCATATGGCGGTAGTATTCCTCATATGCAGCATCAATTGCCGCATGGACTTCTTTGGCATTGATGCCTGCAAAATATTTTGCCAGTAACTTTGGAGCCCGCTTTGTGAAGTCCATTCTTTCTTCGAGGTTGATGTAATCATAGATAAATGTCTTGTTATGCAAAGCAGGAATGTTATTTGCCAATACTTCTGCATAATAGGCAACAACCGGACAGTTGTAATGGTTGTCGCCAAGACCTTCATCGAGGTTATAGCTCATGGAAGGGTAGAAGATGGCATCGACTTCCGGATCTTTTGCGAGCGCTTCAATATGACCATGCGAGAGTTTTGCCGGATAACATGCCGTATCACTTGGGATGGTTCCCTGACCTTCCTGATAGAGGGTGTGACTGGAAACAGGGGAGACTTTTACCTTGAAACCAAGACGGGTGAAGAAGGTATGCCAGAATGGCAACAGTTCATACATATTGAGACATAATGGAATACCGATAGTACCGCGTTTGCCATCACCTGGATTGTTGGCATATACCAACAGTGATTGCAGTTTATAAGCATAGAGGTTGAGCGTATCATCCGCTGCCTTGCCTGTAACAGGTTTTTCGCAACGGTTGCCAGATATCAATCGCTTTCCATCAGAGAAGGTGTTGATGGTCAGCTGGCAGTGGTTGCCACAACCCTGACATTGTACGTTTTGTACTTTCTGGGTGAAGTTTTCAAGTTCTTCTTTGGAAAGAACAGAGGACTTGTGGTCGATGGCGGTATGGTTTTTGCCATAAAGGGCAGCACCATAGGCACCCATAAGACCGGCAATGTCCGGACGGATGACTTCTACACCCATTTCTTTTTCAAAGGCGCGCAATACCGCTTCGTTATAGAATGTTCCCCCCTGAACGACAATATGTTTGCCAAGCTGTTCAGGAGAGGATGCACGGATGACTTTGTATAATGCATTTTTGACAACCGAAATGGAAAGACCAGCAGAAATGCAGTCAATGGTTGCGCCATCTTTCTGGGCCTGTTTGACACTGGAATTCATAAAGACGGTACATCTAGAACCAAGGTCTACCGGATGTTTTGCAAATAAGCCCTGCATGGCAAATTCTTCTACCGTATAATTCAAAGCTTTGGCAAATGTCTGTAAAAAACTGCCACATCCTGAGGAACATGCTTCATTGAGGAAGATGTCACTGATCGCACCATCTTCAATTTTGAAACACTTCATATCCTGACCACCGATATCAATGATGAAATCAACATTGGGCATGAAATACTTTGCTGCGGTAAAATGCGCAACTGTTTCGACAATTCCTCCATCACATCGGAAAGCTTCCTTCATAAGCTCTTCTCCATAACCGGTAGTCGTGACAGATTGAATAAAGAGATGTGGATGCTTTTCATACAGTTCCAACAGTGTTTCCCGTACCATGGGAATCGGGTTACCATCATTTGGCTGATACTTTGTATAGAGCAGTTCACCTTTGTTATTGATGACCGCAATCTTGATGGTTGTAGAACCAGCATCAATACCGATATGAACCGGACCACATGTTTCATTGAAGGGTACACGAGGTACACTTGCTTTTGCATGGCGGTTATGGAACTTCCAGTATTCGTCTCTGTTTTCAAACAGTGGAGGAAGGCTTGCGTATGTCGTCGTATTGGAATAGGCAGAAAGCCTGTCAATCACTTCCTTGAGATCAGAGGCTTCATCCGCATAATATGCCGAGCCAAGTGCGACATAGAGCAGACTGTTTTCTGGACATGTGCCCTGTACTTTCAGGGTTTTGTCAAAACAGTTGCGCAATGTCTTTGAAAAAGTCAGAGGACCACCAAGATAGAGGATATTGCCTTTGATGGGACGACCCTGGGCAAGACCGGCAATGGTCTGGTTGACAACTGCCTGATAGATGGAAGCCGCGATGTCACCGGCTTTGGCCCCCTGGTTGATGAGGGGCTGTACATCGGATTTGGCAAAGACACCACATCTGGATGCGATGGTATATGTTCTGGTTGCTTTTTCAGCTTCTTTGTCCATCGTATCCGCATCCATTTTTAATAAGGTAGCCATCTGGTCGATGAAAGCACCCGTTCCTCCAGCACAGGAACCGTTCATTCTGACTTCCAGACCATTGGTGAGAAACAGTATTTTGGCATCTTCTCCACCAAGTTCAATAATGCAGTCAGTGCCGGGATTGAGACGGTTTGCGGCAATGCGCTCTGCAAACACTTCCTGTACAAAAGGGACACCTGCCGCATCCGCAAGTCCCATACCGGCAGAACCGGAGATGGCGAGAATGACATTCTTTCCTTTACTATATTGTTCTTCAATGCGTTTCAGTATTTCCTGACCCTTTTGCAGGATGTGGCTGTAATGGCGCTCATAAGATGAATAGATGATGTTTTCTTCATCGTCAAGGACGACACATTTGATGGTTGTAGAACCGATATCAAGACCAACTCTCATATACCCTCCTTAATATAAAGACATAATGTAAACATTAGTATTTTAGTGATCTTTTGCATGCCGTCAAGCCTTAAGACTGATAGCATGCGTTCAAAATTTAGCATGCCATTTTCTGAGTTTCAAGCCATGTGCAACATGAAAGCGCATACGGTTGTTTTTTGTGCCCCAAAACAAATGAATTGTGTAAAGGTTGTGTTAAAAATCATCCTTTGTTATATTCTTATTGTGGGTAAAAACCCGGGGAGGAAATAATGAATCGATTCATTAAAGGAATGGTTGCCATTGCGACAGCGATGTCTCTTGCGGGATGCGCAACAGGCAACAATGATTCCGCAGTTTCTGGTGAATTCACCGGTACTGCCAAAGGTATGGGCGACATCACGGTTACGGTCACCCTCGAAGATTCTGTCATCACAAGTGTCACAGCTGATGGACCAGATGAAACACCGGATATCGGTGGTAAGGCACTGGAGATTCTGACAGAAGAAATGACAGCAGGAAAGACAATCAATGTCGACTCCATTTCTGGTGCTACAGTTACTTCTGATGCGCTTAAGGAAGGTGCACGTGCTGCTCTTGAAAGTGCTGGCGTCAATCCGGATGATTATATGACAGCTGTTGAAGGTGGCGAAGCTGAAGACGTTACCATGGAAGCTGATGTTGTTGTCATCGGTGCCGGTGGTGCTGGTATGACAGCTGCTATTGTCGCAGCTGATGCTGGCAAGGATGTTGTCATTCTTGAAAGCCAGGCTATGGCAGGTGGTAACTCCGTACGTTCCACTGGTGGTATGAATGCTGCTAAGACAACATACCAGGATGAAAATGAATTTGCGGAAGAAAGTGGTGTAGAAAAAACACTCGAAAGCGCAAAGGATTATGCAGATAACGAAACAATCACTGCTCTTGCTGCAACTGTACAGGAACAGTGGGATGCTTATCAGGCCAATCCGGAAGGTTACTTCGATTCCGTTGAACTGATGGAACTTGATACCATGATTGGTGGTAAGGGCATCAACAATCCTGAACTTGTTGCTACACTTGCTGAAAACAGTGCAGATGCAATTGACTGGCTCTCCAGCATTGGTGCAGACCTCACAAGTGTAGGCGCATTCGGTGGTGCTTCTGTCAAGAGAATTCACCGTCCGGTCAATGAAGAAGGTCAGACAATTTCTGTTGGTTCCTATATTGTTCCGATTCTCGAAAAGACAGTGGAAGACAGAGGTGTTGAAATTGTTTATGAAGCAACTGCCAATGAAATCCTGATGGAAGATGGCAAGGCTGCTGGTGTTGTGGCAGAAGGTGCTGCTGGTAACACAATTACGGTCAATGCAAGTGCTGTTATCATCGCAACAGGTGGTTTCGGTGCTAACAATGAAATGGTCAAGGAACAGAATGCTTCTCTTGATGGTTATGTCACAACAAATGCACCTGGTGCACAGGGGCAGGGTATTACCATGGCAACTGCTGAAGGCATCGATGCTGCAACAGTTGATATGGATCAGATCCAGCTCCATCCAACAGTGCATGTTGAAGGTGCTAATGCTGCGCTTATCACAGAAGGTCTTCGTGGTGATGGTGCAATTCTTGTCAACCAGGAAGGCAAGCGTTTCACAGATGAAGTTGGTACAAGAGATGCGGTTTCCGCTGCTGAAAATGAGCAGACAGGCGGTTATGCATGGCTGATCGTTGACCAGGCAATGGTTGATGCTTCTGCAGTTATCCAGGGCTACATCGATAAGGGTTATGCACTGGAAGGCGAAACATATGAAGAACTCGCTGAAGCTATGGAAACAGATGCTGCTACATTTGCTGAAACAATGGAAACATGGAATGCTGCAGTTGAAGCAAAGTCTGATCCGGAATTCAACCGTACATCCTTTGCTGAACCGCTCGACACTGCTCCATACTATGCAATTAAGGTTCAGCCTGGTATTCACCACACAATGGGTGGTCTTGTAATCAATACTACAGCAGAAGTACTCAATACTTCCAATGAAGTTATCCCAGGACTCTTCGCAGCTGGTGAAGTTACAGGTGGAATCCACGGTAACAACAGACTTGGTGGTAATGCAGTCGCAGACTTCATCGTCTTCGGTCGTATTGCTGGTCAGTCTGCAGCAGATTACGTTGGTTAATCAGAAGTAAGGATTCTGTGCTGATGCACAGTTTCCTTTTTTTTTTGCGCATATGCTATAAATAAAGCAGATAGAAATCATTTGTTTTGAAAGGATCATATGAACCCGGCAAGGTATAAGAATGGAGATATTCTGCACAACTGAAATACTCGCTACACTTTTTTCTGCAAAACAGGAGGTGTTTTTATGAAACGCATAACTCTCTATATCGGTTATCTTTTACTATGCGTTCTGCTGTATATGTCGGAGCTTTCAATTGTGCCAACAGCCTTTGCCCAGTTTCAATTTACAGCAGCCACGATTCTCTTTATTGCCGGGAACCTGTTTCCTGTATTTTATCTCTTCTTTCTCAGGGACTGCGTAATGCAAAGCAGTATCAAAGAAAATGGTATTCTGCTTGTTGTTACCCTTGTCATAACGGCAGTTGTATTCCACTGGTTTCCAACCGGCTTCAACTTTGCACTATATCTTCTTGCGGAAGAACTGTACACTACGGTGACAGGTATCATGCAAAAAAGGAAGGCATAAGTTTCTGAATAACTGGTATTTTGTTTCACGCTTTTACGATTTGTAAAAGCGCTTTCTTTTGTTAGAATGATTGTTGAAAGGAAATGTGTAGAAAATTGAATCATGAGAACAATTGAAGTACCTGAAACAGGTAAAGCGGTATCGGTCATTGGCATAGGTTGTATGCGCATAGCGGACATGCATACGGATGAAGCCGACACATTTATCAGAAGTGCACTGGATGCTGGTGTCAACTTCGTAGATGAAGCGGATATCTATGGTGGAGGAAAATCGGAAGAAGTTGTGGGAAGTGTTCTTGCAAAAGATCCATCTTTGCGCGATCAGCTCTTCCTGCAGTCCAAGTGTGCTATTCATGATGGCATGTTTGATTTTTCTAAAGATTATATTCTTAAATCAGTAGATGGAATTCTTGAAAGACTTCACACGGACCATCTCGATTCACTTCTTTTGCATCGTCCTGATGCACTCATGGAACCAGAAGAAGTGGGCGAGGCATTTGATGAACTGAAGAAGAGTGGAAAGGTTCTTGCTTTTGGTGTTTCCAATCAAAATCCATATCAGATGGATTATCTGCAGTCGGGTTTATCCGTAAAGCTTTGGACGAACCAGGTACAGATGAGTTGTGCCCATACGGTGATGCTTGATGCTGGTTTCAATGTGGATATGCATAATGATGCCGGTATCATGCGGGATGGCGGCATTATTCCATATTGCCAGAAAAACAAGATGTCCATCCAGGTGTGGTCACCACTGCAGATGGGTTACTTTGGTGGCGTGTTCCTTGGCAATGAGAAATATAAAGAGCTGAATGAAAAGCTCAGTGAAATTGGTGAGAAGTATGGTGTTGGCGCTGATGTCATTGCCTATGCATGGCTGCTTAGAATTCCTGGAAAGATGCAGGTTGTACTTGGCACAACAAAGAGTGAAAGGGTTGTCAACGCAGCGAAAGCTGCGGATATCACGCTTACAAGAAGCGAGTGGTATGACATATACCGTGCAGCGGGTAATCAGCTGCCATAAGAAAAAGAAAAGGGGAATGAAAATGAGTAATCGTAAAATTGTATTTCTGGATGTGGATGGAACATTGATCAACTATGAGGCAAAGATGCCGGAGAGTGCTGGAAGAGCAGTCGATGAAGCACGTGCAAACGGACATAAGGTGTATATCTGCACAGGCTGTTCCAAGGCTGAAATTGCGCAGAGAAAACTGTGCGATCTTGATGGTATGATCGGTGGTAATGGTGCTTATGTCGAGGACAATGGTGAAGTTGTCATGCACCAGGGATTAACAAAAGAAGAATGCAAACATATCGTCGACTGGTGCAATGAACGTCACCTTGGCTTCTATCTTGAAGCGAACTCCGGTATGTATTGTAATGACTACATGCTTGAGCAGGGACCGGAAGTCATGGTCAAGTATGCGGAAGGCAAGGGTGCAAGTCCTGAAAAGGCAAAACTATCCGCAAACAGTTTTGTCAACAGCTTTATTCATCTCAAGGGTGAAGATCTGTATAGAGACGATGTAAACAAAGTAAGCTTCATCTTGTCATCTTACCAGGACCATCTTGATTCCAAGGTGGAGTTCCCGGAACTTGAGGCAAATACATGGGGTGGTAAGGGAGAACTTGCCCTCTATGGTGACCTTGGACCAAAGGGTATTACCAAGAAGAAAGCAATTGAAGTACTGTTAAAGCATCTTGGTGCAGACCAGAAGGATACGATTTCCTTTGGCGATGCAAAGATTGACCTATCCATGTTTGAACTTTGTGCATACAATGTTGCCATGGGCAATGGCGGACCAGAAATCAAAGAAGCTGCTGACTATGTCACAGATGATGTTGATAATGATGGTCTTTACAAGGCATTCAAACATATTGGCCTGATCTGAGAAAGGAAACTATGAACGAAGAAAAACTGCAGAAATATCGTGATTGGATTTTCCGTAAATCCGCTTATTCCATGGCACTTGCCATTATTGGCATTGACCAGCAGACAGTTGCACCGCATGGTGGCAGCGTATACCGCGATGCAAGATCTGCTTATCTTTCCGGAGAACTGTTTTCCATTGACACAGATCCTTTGATGTTAAGTATTCTCAAAGAGCTGAAAGATGATGAAAGTGCTGATCCGGATGACAGACGCGCAGCAGAGCTCTATGTCAAAAATGTGGAAGATCAGATGTGCATTCCCAAGGAGGAATATGTCGCATGGCAGAATCTTCTCAATGAGTCGTATAACATCTGGCTGAAGGCAAAACAGGAAAATAACTATGCCATCTTTGCACCAACACTCAGAAAGATTATCGATGGGGCAAAAAAGATCTATGGTTACCGCAATAGTGAAAGAGCATTATACGATGAAATGCTCAACGACTATGAACCTGGCATGACCATGGAACGGTATGATGCATTTTTCGATGCACTCAAAGAAAGACTTGTCCCACTGATTGAAAAGGTGACAAAGGCAAAACAGATCAAAACGGATTTTCTGTTTGAAAGCTATTCAATTGACGAACAGAAGAAATTCATGGATGAACTGCTTGCTTATATGCACTTTGACAAAGAATGGGGTTACCAGAATGAAACGGAACATCCATTTACTTCCTGGACATGTGAAAATGACTGTCGGACAACGACAAAATATCTTTCTGACAATGTCATTTCGGCAATTCTTTCCACGGTTCATGAAGTTGGACATGCGTATTATGAACATGATTGTGATCCAAAGTATGATGGCATGATTCTTTCCGAAGGTATTTCCAGTGGTATGCATGAGTCTCAATCCAGACTTTGTGAAAACTATCTTGGCAGGACAAGGGCTTTCTGGGAATATAACTATCCGGTGTTGCAGAAACACTTTCCAAAGCAGCTCAATCATGTCACACTGGATGAATTCGTGAATGCCATCAATGTCGCAGAACCATCTTTTGTAAGAACGGAAGCTGATGAACTGACTTACCCGTTGCATATTCTCATCCGCTATGAAATTGAAAAGGGACTCTTCAATGGGAATCTTTCTACAGATAACCTGGATCAGGTATGGAATGAAATGTATGCCAAGTATCTTGGTGTAGAAGTACCAAATGATAAATGTGGTATTCTGCAGGATGTACATTGGGCTTCAGGCAGTTTTGGCTACTTTCCGACTTATGCCTTGGGCAGTGCATTCGCGGCACAATTTGTACAGGCGATGCGCAAGGATATAGACGTGGATGAAGCACTTCGCACAAATCATTATGAAGTTTGCATGAACTGGCTGAAAGAACATATTCACAAGTATGGCTGCCGGTATGACGCAGATGAAGTATTGAAGATGGCAACTGGTGAAAGCTTTGATGTGAACTACTATCTTGATTATCTAGAAGAAAAGTACACAAAGCTGTATAATCTTTAACATGAAAAAACTTGAAGAAAGAATTGTTCGGGATGGGAAGGTGATTTCCCAAGACATACTCAAGGTGGACAGTTTCCTCAACCACCAGATTGATCCTGTACTCATGAAGGAAATCGGGGAAGAGTTCTACAGATTGTTCAAGGATGAAGGTATCACGAAGATATTGACTATCGAAGCAAGTGGTATTGCCATTGCTTCCTTTACTGCCATGGCATTCCATGTGCCATTTGTCTTTGCCAAAAAGGCAAAGAGCCTGAATATTGATGGTGATGTATTGACCAGTACGGTAAAGTCCTTCACTTATGGCAAGGAATATACGATTACAGTCGCAAAGAAGTTTATCAGACCGGATGACAGAATTCTCATCGTGGATGACTTCCTCGCCAATGGCATGGCATTAAATGGACTTACTGATATCGTTCATCAGGCAGGAGCTGTAACAGCAGGTATTGGCATCTGTATTGAAAAGGGATTTCAGAAGGGTGGAGAAGAAATTCGCAGGAAGGGCTATCACCTTGAATCACTTGCCATCATCGATAAGATGGATGAAACAGGTATAACATTCAGAGACTGAGCAGGAAATATCCTGCTTTTTTAGTGCCTTGTGCGTTTTTTTTTTTTTTTTTTTGTTGAAAAGGATAGTGAATGCTATGATTTGTTCAACAAATGAAAGTGAATTCGCAGTCTTCTTTGCTATTCAGAATCATTGATAGAATTGAAAGTTTAGTTGATTGCGAAAACTATTAAAGTTTCGATCTTTAATGGTTAGAACAGATATAACCGGATGATAGTTTACTTAATTGTTTCAATTCAGTCCGGATAATAAACAACAAAAATGGGAGGAAAATACCAATGCACAATTTAGCAAATCGTTATGATGAAGTATAACAGTATCTCTTATGCAGAGTTCATTACGTGTGACCAGATCTATAGGTTTACGGATTCCATATGATGATTATACGGTCAATAATATGGCAGGAAATTCTACGACTGTATTTTCGAGATGGGATGATGGAGGTAGTTATGTGGCACTTGATGAATGGAACTGTAGTAGAATCGCTTTCTGTTGGTGGATGGTAGTAATTTGATTCATACTTTGATGGAGGTATAGAGTATGTATCTGCATACTTGTAAAAAGTGTATTTCCTTGTTTCTGGCTTTCTTATTATCAGTACCATTAATGGCATGTCATGATGATACGAAAGACCAGGATTCTGCTGGTATCGACTATAACCAGTATGTGAATGGAAATGGTTTCTATGCCTATACGGATACTGCCTGGCTCTATTATGATAGTGGGTTACCTGTCCAGTTCATTGATGCTGGATTATCACATCCTTTTGAAATCATGTGTGCAAAACCAGATTGCCACCATAATACTGTCGATTGCAGTGCATATGTGAATACCCCGGGCATTTACGCCTGGAATAATCATTTATATTATCTGGCAGATGATAATGATGGTAATATCGGATTGTATGAAATGGAGATCGGTGGGGAAAACCGGAGACAATTGTATGCCATTGATGAGATGAGTGAACTGCAAAGTTATGCTTTTCCCTATCGGATTCAGGCAGGTTATCTGCTTCTGGATTTGGTAAGATATGATGTCAGTACATCAGCTGATACGTTGTATCTATACCCATTACAGGATGGAAAGAATACGCCGGTTACTGTATTTGAAGAAACTGATGATCAGAAGCTGGTGGACTTCTACCTGAGGGATGACTGGGTATTCTATAGTGTCATGGCTGATGATAGTGCAGACAGGCAAACGCTGTATGGATACAGGATCAGCACAAAAGAAACAAAGCTTTTGCATGACAATTGGCAAAGTAAAAATGCCATCAGTCTCAAAGAGAATACACTTTACTTTTCAAAAGAAGCAGAGAAACTATGCAAACTGGATTTGCATAGTGGAGAGATTACAGAGTTTGAGCCACAATTGGAACAGGCAGGAGAATATCTGAACTATGCTGTTGCCTATGATGATCAGTATTTCTATCTGATGACGGCTGAGTCTGTAAACTCCTATGGTAAACCCGGTTTGTTTATCTATACGTATGAAGGGGAGTTCAAGCAGTTTATTCCTTATGTTGATGGACAGCTTCTTGCATATTGTATGACAGGGCCTGATGTTTCATTGTTTTGTGCTCCCCAAACAGGTGACTATGCTCCGGTCTGTTATCTCGATAAAGCGGATATTGAAAAGGGAAATGCAGAGTTCCATTTCTTTGAAGGATAATCCAGTATAAGCATAGCTCATGTCTTTGACATGGGCTTGCTTGTATACAGGAAGGAGGTATGCATCATGAAAGAGTTGAAACGCATATTGCTTAGCCCGCTATGGTTATGTGCGCTTGTCTTTCTTGTCTTATGTCATACCGGTCTTTTTGTATACGAAGAGATTGCATTTACCAATGGCAGTATTTCTACATATACAAAGGAAACCAGACGTTTGCAGGATGCACTTTCCGGGGTTTCTTTCAATGATGGTCTTACACTTCTGGAAGAAGAAAAGATTTCAGCAGAAGGCTGGCAGGCTGCCTATGCTTATGCTGGTGGTTCCATGGATGAAAGCTTTGTGGAACTATTGCGGGAAAGCTATCCAGATTTTGAGGAAATGGTAAATGAAATTCGACAAGGGAAACACGTAGAACATATTGATTCTGTTATGCAGGCAATCAGCCAGTGGCAGCGTCGCCTCACGTATCAGGAAGGTTATGCACAACGGATAGAGGATGTTGTACAACAGGCAAAGAAGATCCGTTCCAATCCTGTTTTTGCTAAACCGGATTCCTTTGCTTACCGCAATGCGGCTATGACAGAAGAAGACTATGCTTCTATTGCGGATATCTCTTTGACACTTGTGTCAGATGATATCATCAATGCCTATGTAGAGGATTCATCAGCATTGTTATTTGGATTATGTCTTATGACGGTGACGGTTGTATTGCTGTTAGAACCACGAAGATTAAAAATGGAAATGGTAGAGCGCGCTACTAGCAATGGCAGAACAATTCTCACAATTTACCGGTTGATTGCGGTAGTGCTTGCAGGTTTGGTTACAACAATTGCCTTACATGGATCCGTATTACTTTCCGGTATGTTTGTTTATGGAGAGGGCATTGATCTTTCTCTGCCTGTACAAAACATGGAATTCTTTGGCACATGGACAGCAAATACAACCATAGGTGGTTTTCTGTTATGGCATTTATTGTTCAGATGGTTTGGTTTTGTATTTGCAGGGATGTTGTTCTGGCTTGTGTTATCACGTATCAGATCTTTGCCACTTGGGCTGGTAACATGTAGTGCCATTCTTCTGCTGGAATATCATTGGTTTACCGCATATGACATGCATGATGCTTGCTATTATCTTGCTTCGATCAATGTGTTCCATCTTTTATCTGTTGAAGACATTGCCGGGCGTTATCTGAACTATAATCTTTTTGGCTCTCCTGTTCATGAAAAGGTAGTATTAACAGCACTTCTTGTTATTTTTGTCATATGCCTGTCTTTTGGAATGGTCGTTTCTTCTCATTTCTATAGGAGTGAGCATTTCTTTGAAAGGTTGGGCAAAGTGGTATCGCGGATTGGTGTGCTGTTACGTTCCCGTCGTAAGCCACGTTCTATATTTGTCTATGAGTGCCGCAAGGTATTGGTATATGGAGGCGGTTTCTTTATACTCCTTTCAGTTATCATATTCCTTTGGACTAGAACTGCACCTGTGAGTTATCAAAGCAGAGAAGAAGCGATGCTTACAGAATTTGTAAGACTCTATGAAGGGGAAGTGACGGATGACACCCTGGAAGAGATACGGTCATTGCGTTTTGAAGCAGATGCGGCATACGCAAATGCTTCTGTTGATAATCGTGACATGGAGTATCTTGCCACAAGAAGCTATGCTTTGCAGGCTTTGGAAGAGCGATATACAAATCTTCTGGAGAAAAAGAATGCTGGTGAAAAGGGAATCATGCTTGTGGATGAGCAGCCACTAGAACGATTGTATGGAGATAGTGGGAGGCTGTTTCGCTTAAGCGGGACATGTGCTGTACTTCTTGGGCTCTGCTTTGCAATTCCGGGTCTTTTTTCAAAAGAGAACAATAACGGCATGACATTGACATTACATAGTACGCTGTATGGCCGTAGTGTGATTTGGAAACATAAGATTCTGATCGCATTGTTAATGGGACTGTTCCTTTGTCTTGTATGGACGGTGCATGATCTGTTCTTACTGCAGGACATTGGTATAAATTGGCGAAGTCTATTGGCAGGTGGCAACAGCCTTGATTATTGGCAGAGTGATCTTACTGCATTGCCTTTATGGAGTTATTTGTCATCCTTCTATTTCCTGCGTTTTGTGGGTGTGCTTTCTGCAGCTTCCTGTATGGTATATTTCTCGGCCCGTTTTCCTGTCCTGCTGCATGCTGGTGGTATTGGCGTAATAGTCTTTCTGTTTCCTGCTTTACTAAGCCTTGTGGGTGCAGAATGGCTTAGTGGAATCTGTTATGCTATAGCACTTGGTGGTTTTGGGCTGGCTTTCACATGGAAATCATTTGTATGGTTACTTGTATGGATTGTATGTCTGGTTGTTTCAATGATTGCTTCCAGGTATGAATGGAGAAGACACTATGCATAAACTGACGATAGAAAAACTCAATAAAACATATGGCAAAGTGAAGGCACTGACCGATTTCAGCTACATATTCACGCCGGGCATTTATGGAATTCTTGGTGCCAATGGAGCTGGCAAAAGCACATTATTTGGTTTGCTGACAGATACGCTTCACCGTCAGTCAGGTGAGATCTTGTGGGATGATAAAGATATTTTGAAACTGGGCAGAGGATTCAGAAAAGAGCTTGGCTACATGCCACAATCACAAGGCTATTATCCTGAAATGAGTGCGCGCGAGTTTCTTTTCTATATAGGGGAACTGAAAGGTATTCCGCGAAAGGAAGTAGAAGGTGAAGTTGACAGGATGTTAACACTGGTTGGACTGAAGAAGATTGCCAACCGCAAACTTGGTCAATATTCCGGTGGCATGCGGCAAAGGGCATTACTCGCCTCAGCAATGCTTGGTTCGCCATCTCTTTTGATCCTGGATGAACCTACAGCTGGTGTCGATCCCCGGGAAAGGATACGCATTCGCAGTATCATTTCAGAAATATCCCAAGACCGGATTGTGTTACTTGCAACCCATGTAGTTACGGATGTGGAATGTATTGCCAATCAGGTACTGCTCATGAAAAAGGGGAAACTTGTACTTTCTGGTTCACCAGAAGAGTTGATTGTCTCTATGAAAGGGAAGGTAAAAGAGAAGTTGTGCACACCTGAAGAAATTGCTGTGTATCAAAAACAATATGGTTTTGGTTCATTGCTGCAGAGACAGGATGGACAGGTTTTGAGACTTGTTGGAGACAGGCTTCCAGAGAACTTCACTCCTGTTTCTGATGTTGGGCTTGAGGAAGTGTATCTCTATTATTGTACGGGAAAAAAGAAGAGATAGATGTGCTTTGAAGAGTCGGATTAAATGGCCGGTTCTTCTTTTTCTTTTTGAATGAGACTGTTTCAGGTTTGTGAAATCACTTGCAAATTATATTGACAGCACATGTTAGTCAGTATAAACTAACTAACTAAGTAAGTTAGTTATAACTAATCAGAAAGAAGGGATAGTATGCAATGCCGGTAAATTAAGCGGCTTGACAAGCTGAGCTTCTCTCAAAATCGAAATGGCGGCCGGCCAGATGATATAGTGCAGAAAAATCAGTCGTATTCCATGGAATCCAAATAGGCTTTTACAGAAGCGTAGTAGATGCGCAGAAACTTGTTTGCGGAGGCCATCATGTAGACTCGGTAAGGCTTGCCTTCAGAATGTTTCTTGCTCATGAACTGGTAGACCGGCTCATCCATTGGAGCACGTTGCAGGATGACACTCATCACCAGAAAGAGCGTCCTGCGCAGGGAGGCAGACCCCCGCTTGGAAATGCTGCGGCTGCGGACATCCATTTGGCCGGATTGGTAGGGCGGGGCATCAATGCCCGCAAAGGCCACCAGTGCTTTTTTTGAATGAAAACGGCGGACATCGCCAATTTCAGCCATAAGCTGGGGGCCGAGAGAGGGACCAACGCCAAACATCCCCATTACCACAGGATACTCCGGCAGAGAAGCTGCCAGGGACTGCATCTCTTGCTTGAGAGCAGCTAACGCGGCAGAAGTTGCCCGGAGTTGGGAAATAGCCTGTTCTATCAAAAGTTTTGTTGTATCCGTTTTTGGCATGACACCGAAGTGCCCACAGGCAGAGGCGTATATATCCAATGCCTTATTTTCGTTGAAATTGTAGCCGTGCTTTCTGCACCACTTCTGGTATCTGGTGATAAAGGTCTTCTCAGACAGACCGCAGACACACTCGCAGTGCCAAAAAGCATCTACAAAGTCCACCCACTTCTCGCTGCCATCAGCGCGGGGCGGACTGGCAAACAGGCGGTTTGCGTCCGGGAAAGTTGTGTCCAGCAGGGAGATCAGGTTATTCTTCAGCATGGTTTGTACTTTGGAATACTGCTGGTACTGCCGGTAGCAGGTCTTCAGCATGAGCCGGGTATCCTCATCGGGGA
Organism: uncultured Erysipelotrichaceae bacterium; assembly: GCA_949289855.1. Lineage (GTDB taxonomy): Bacteria > Bacillota_I > Bacilli_A > Erysipelotrichales > Erysipelotrichaceae > Bulleidia. Next base: position 1,670 of record CASEPS010000027.1, on the reverse strand, counting down.
CATATCTCGGCAGTGTGAGCCAGTGGTCAAGGCCGTAGTTGGCCAGCTTCACAGCATCCTTCTTGTCGGTCTTGGCCCGCCTTAAACTGTTGTTTCCGTAGTCGTGCACCAGCATTGCATTGACTACCGAGACATAAAGCCCCGCGTCGTGGAGTAGCCAGGCCACAGGCGCGTGGTAATTACCCGTGGCTTCCATCACCACACGGGTCTCACCGTCCAGGCTTTTGAGCAGCCTTGCCAGCTCACTCAGTTCGCTGTCGGTGTGAAGTACCTCAAAGGGTGAGACTACCACCTCTCCGAAAGGCCGCATGACTGCGATCATGCTTTTGCCCTTGGAAACATCGATGCCAACGCAGTTCATCCACATTCCTCCAATACAACGAATCTGTGCAACCGGAATCCATCTTTTCTCGCTGCCGATTCAATCTATTGGGTGACACGAACTCCCCGGCATCCGGTAGGCTCAACCTGCTCAAATCGAACGCTGCAACAAGAGGATGGCTGACCGTCTTCAAAGCGGACATACGAAGCCCAAGGGAGTGAACGTCAGCCAGTTGCTCCTCTTATTGTAGCTTAGGCACGAGATGGAGGGAAAGCCGGACTGGCTGCCCGGCTTTCCTGTCCAAATTTATTGTAATAGGGAGTGAAAAGGATGAGCACATATCAGAAGGAACACATGGAAATGGAATATGCCCGTCATTTTTTGAGAGCGCTGAAACTGCTGGAAGAAGCCCAGCGTGGCAACGAAGATCCTGACACACTGATCAACGGCTTATTACAGGCGGCGACAGAATTTTACGATGCAGACAGTCATATATTATCGAAGCGGATTGGGCGGCAGGCATTGGCCTGAGTACCTATGAGTGGTGCCAAAAGGGGATAGAGTACATGGGCGGCAAGCTGCAGTATCTGGAAATCAAAAATTTCATGAGATGGGTGGCCACACTCAAAAGGAGCGAACCGATGATCTTTACAGATATCGAGGAGCTGCGCAGGACAGTTCCGGCGGAATATGATTTTTTCACACAATACGGCGTTCGCTCCCTAATCGCCGTCCCCTTTTCCAAACGGCTGAACCAGGGTTATATCGGCGTAGATAACCCGAAGCGGTACGGCGCAGATCCTGCGTTCCTGTTCATAATCGCTTACGCTGTCGCCCAGGAATTAAATGAAATTAAACTGAATAAGAGCCTGGCGGCCGCAAAGCAAGCGCTGAAGCTTACTGCAGGGGAAGTGCGGATCAACTGCTTTAATGGGCTCACGATACATGGCAGCAAGGGAACGCTGTCCGAAAAGGATTTCATTTCTTCCCGCTGCTATACGCTGCTGTCGTATCTTGCGGTGACGGCTGGGAACCGGGCAACGGCAAATCAGCTTGCACTGATCCTGTGGCCGGATGAGTCCTGTGAGATCCCGATGAAATCCGTGCGGAACATTGCTTACAGGCTTAGATCGCTGCTTGGCTATGTTGGGCTGGAGGATTTGGTGGTCTATGCCAACGGCATATTCAGCTTCAATCCGGAAATCAAGGTAGTGACAGATGTGGGGTTATTCGAAGAACTATGTGACAGTATCGAGATGGAGAACAATCCGAAAAAGCGGTATCGGCTGTATGAAGCTGCCGTCGGACTGTATTCCGGGAATCTTCTGCCACGGTTGTCCGATAATAT
>CASEPS010000026.1 GCA_949289855.1 uncultured Erysipelotrichaceae bacterium | reverse complement strand
CACTGTCTTTATCAATGGCATAATAACTCATAAACCCACGGAAATGATCAAGCCGCATCACATCACAGAGACTGTATTGAAACCTTGCCCGCTCAATCCACCAGCTGTAACCATCTTCTTTCATCTTTTCCCAGTTGAATAATGGATTGCCCCATTTCTGACCAGGCATACCGGCAACCATTTTGATTTCATGATATTCATCAAGATCAAACTGTTCCGGATGAGACCATACATCAATGGAATCCGCAGCCACATAGAAAGGCAGATCCCCGATCAGGCGGATCCCTCTGTCATTGGCATATTTCTTCAAAGCCTTTGCCTGACGGAAGAAAAAGTATTGAATCCGCTCATGACGGCTGATGTTTTCATGCAGCACAGCAATCAGGTTCTGTACCTGCTCAGAACGATGATCTTTCAATTCCTCAGGCCAGTCCTGCCATGCCTTGCCATTATGTTCTTCTTTGATTGCCATAAAGATGGCATATTCCTTCAGCCAGAAACCATTTTCTGTCAAAAAGGCATCATAATCCGATGGTTTCACAAATGGCATATGGTCAGCAGCTTTTTTCAGCACTGCCATCTTCTTGTTATACAGCATGCCATAATCCACGCACCCTGGATCCTCGACATCTTCCATCTCCACAAGATCCTCTTTTTCAAGATACCCTTCTTCCACAAGATCATCCAGGGAAATGAGATAAGGATTACCCGCAAAAGAAGAAAGTGGCTGATAAGGGGAATTACCATAACCGGTTGGCCCAAGCGGCAGGATCTGCCACCAGGTCTGTCCGGCTTCCACCAGAAAGTCCACAAAATCTCTCGCAGCCGATCCAAAAGTGCCTACACCATGGTCTGCAGGCAAGGCAGTGATCGGCATTAAAATACCAGCACTACGTATCATATAAACCTCTTTCAACAAAAACCAATCAGTAACATGATGGTATACCAATACATATGTTCCACACAATCGATAATTTCGACAATATGACGGATTTTGCATGCATGCATCAAAAAACCGCATCACTTATGATACGGTTCTCTATAACGTACTCAAGTGCGGTCTAATAAATTTGTGATATTGTTCTCCATAACGTATCCCAATGCGGTTATCTGCTCTTTAAAATCCTCCATTATTATAGGCCCTTGTTATCACATAAGACGGTTCATAATATGCACTGCTGTTGTAATTATCAATCGTGTCACATATTTCATCATTATATACTCGGATCATTCCATCAATATAATCTTCCTCCGGCTGTAACGTTGACAGAATCAGCCTTGTATATACTTTCCCCATTTGTGTTTCTGATGGGATCTCGTCTACCAGTTCCAAATCTACATCCGTTATATCAAAATCCCCTTTTACCAGCTTATACTCTTCAATCCATTCAGCTTCAATTTTCAGAGGATTCTCGCAGTGGAGTACATTAGCCAGGCTGATTAGACGCACCCACTCATCTTTCGCTATAGAATTAACAACGTATTTATTCTTCTGATGCAATTTCCTTGCTACACGTTCTATCATATAGCACAAAAAATACAAATCATTCTCAGAAATTTCTTCTTCAGGGAAAAATATATTGGTCATAATCGTTCGCATTGTTTTCATTCTCCTATATCTCCGCAACACATATCACTTATGATACGGTTCATTATGCATAATGCGAAATGCACGGTATACCTGTTCTGTCACAATGATACGGCAGAGCTGATGTGGGAATGTATTATCAGAAAGCTTCCATCTGAAGTCTGCACGATTTATGAGTTCTTTGGAAACTCCAAGTGATCCACCTATCACAAAATCTATTCTGCTCTTTCCCTTCACATACAACTGTTCTATAAAGGTGGAAAGCTTTTCAGAATCCATCGTCTTGCCGGCAAGATCAAGCAGGATGACATAGTCATCGTCTTTGATCAGTTTGAGAATCCGCTGTCCTTCTTTGACTTTGACCATCTCATTTTCTGCTTCGGAATTGTTGTCCGGTGTCTTTTCATCCGCCACCTCGAGCACTTCCAGCTTGTCATATGCACCAATTCTCTTTACATATTCCGCAAGACCATCTCTCATCCACTTTTCTTTGATCTTTCCACAACCGATAATCCTGATCATGATGCTTTCACCTGCACTGTTTCCATATTTCCATCACGGATGATTTCTACAGAAAGTTCCTGATCCTTTTTAGAAGCATATTGCACTGTGCGCAGATCTTTAAGAGAAGTAATATCCTGTTCATCAACACTGATGATGACATCACCCCGCATCAATACATCCTGACAGTTACCAGAAACAGTATTGATGAGTACACCTTCTGTCACATCCAGGGCAATATCCCGTTCATTTTTCTCATAAGAACGCATTGTATTGACACTGACACCTGTAATATCAAGATACCCTCTTTCGACACTGCCTTCCGCAATGATCTCATCCGCAACGGACACAGCCTCATTTGCACTGACACCATACGTATAGCCTTCTTCCCCATCCTGCACAGTATTGACCACAATACCGATGAACTGCCCTCCGGCATTTAGCATCGGACTGCCTGCACAATGGGAAGAAAGAAGAAGACTGGTCTCCAGAAGACTGGCAGGATAACTGCTTTCATTACCAACATAGCCATAGAAAGGTGCACTGACAACCGAAAGGCCGACATTGCGCAACATATTATCGCCATCCAGAGCTTCGGAAACAATCACATATTCCCCTGCTGTGACCACATCAGAGTCACCAGCTGTTATGGTGATTGTGCTGAAACCAGGTGTCGCGGAAAGAACCGCAATACCGGTTGCTTCATCATAACCAACAACAGTTCCCGGAACGGATGCTCCACTATCAAAAGTTATTTCAGCATTTACACCACCGCGTACATTTTCATACGCTGTCACAACATAGATTGTCTCTTCATCCTGGGCATAGATCACACCAGACCCACTGCTCACCCCGTTGATGCGCACAATACTGCTGCGTACATCATTGATCACTGCCGCAACATCGGAAGAATAGTCCACCGGCACAACTTCACCTGTTGTTGTCTTGTTTTCAGCCTTGCCATCCGGCAGAGAAAAGATCCTGATGGTCAAAACCGTATTCCACACAAGGAGTACAGCACACGCTGCCAAAATCCATTTCTTCATCCCGTTCTCCTTTCGTCAGGATTTCAAACTGACCTGCCGCACAAATCACCAGCTTATCTGAAATATCTTTGTGATGTTTCAACTTCTCACATACCACTTCCAATGCCCTTTCACGCGTATTTCCTTCCTGGCTGATATGGGCAAGGAAAATTGTCTTCGTATCTGCGGTAACAATATGATCCAGCACATCTGCACAATCCTCATTGCAAAGATGTCCTTCATCTGAGAAAATGCGCGCCTTGATATATTGTGGACGCCTTGTATGCATTAACATTTCCACATCATGGTTGCACTCAAGAACAATATAATCCGCACCTTTGCACAGTGGAAAATACGTATCCCTGACATAACCTGTATCGGTGATATAAACGAGCTTCTCTATCCCATTTTCCAGAATATAACCCGTTGTATGCGGCGCATCATGCGACAAAGCAAGCGGCGTCACCTTGAGCGTCTCTATAAAAAACGGTTTCATCGGGTCAACATGAAATGACTCAATATCAGATAATTCCACCGGGGAATAAACCGGAAGGTCCTTGAACATGCCGAGTTGGGAAATGTGGTCGCTATGATCATGGGTGATAAGCAAGGCATCGATGTCATCATGTGTCACATGGACTTTACGCATCGCTTCCGAAAGATATTTCTTTGTAGAACCACAATCGATCAGAATACAGGTTGTGCCATCCCGCACAACACATGCATTCCCCTTGGAACCACTCGCCAGCAAATCAATTCTCACTGTTCATACCCCCTGCACGGAAGATAACTGCACGGATCATTCACCACTTCCTCTTCTGTATTGATAACAGAAAAGTACAAATGTGGTCCCGTTGAACTTCCACTCATACCGATTTCACCTATCACATCACCTTTTTGCACAACTGTGCCAATGGAAAGAGAACATGGCGCATTCATCGAACCATAATACGTTGAAAGACCATTCTGGTGATCAATGATTACATAGTTGCCATAGACACTATCCCATCCGGCATCACTGATAATACCTGTATCTGCAGCTAGTACATCTCCATAGCGGTCATACCGGTTGATGAGGTTTACGCCCGTATGTCCGATATAACATCCGCTTTCACAAGTCACCGCAGGATTTTCGCATGGCCATTCCAATAATCCTGTCCCTTTTTGTTGTGAAAGAGAAGAACCATCATGAATAATCTGATCAACAGGCTCGCTGTTTCTCCGCGTTGAAACCACACTGCCACGCACAAGGACACCATTTGTCCATGTCTCTGTATACAAGACATTTTCACTGCCCATGATGCCATCCTGCACAACAATCCGCTCATCTTCGGATAGACTATCGTCCTTTACAACCATCGTCTCCGGGTAAATCACTTCCTCTTTGAGCACTTCCCGTGTCAGTGTTACCGTAAGCGGTGATGTGAAATAGGTAACACAGAGTCTGTCGCCAGGTATCAGTTTTCCTTCACTTGCCGCAAGCGTATCCCTGTTGAGCAAAGCAATCTGACTGCCGGTAAGACCATTATTTTTGGCGCCTACACCAGAAAGGGTATCACCTTCCTCTATGGTGTAATACTCTTTTTTTGTCTCATCGCCATAACAAAGATAGTCAAACACTTCCTCACTATCCCGCATGATTTCATCCACTGGCGCATAACCTTCATCCACCGTTATCGTTTCCGCAATGGATAAACCGGTAATGCGGGTACCTGGTTCAGTCAGTTCGGCAAGCTTTCTGCCACTTGTCAGCAGAGCTCTTGTTTCCTCATCCACAAACAAGCTGAGAAACTTGTCGAGAGCCTGTTGGTAAATGGTTTCATTCTGTACATAGAACCGGGCAAACACATCCGTATCATCCGCTATCGATACCTCTGTACAGGACAATGCAAAACAGTCATTCTCCAAAAGATAGTCAAAGATTTCTTCATCCGCATTGCTATAGGCAAAAAAACTCTGTTCTTTGACAATGGAAATGCCATCCCCGGCAACAAGCCTTTCACCAGGGAAATCCTCTGCATATTGCGTTTCATAGACCTCATTCAGGTAATGGTCAAGACGGGATGGATCAGAAAGAATGCCGACCTGCTTCCCTTCATCATACAGCCGGTAAATGGTCGTGGCATTGTCCAGTGCACGTACAGCCTTCTGCTGAAACATGCCATTTTCCATAGCAAGATCCCCTTCACTCCATACAGGTGTCTGTAAAACAAAAGGTTTTGCCAGAACAATTGCTGAAGCAATAACGAAACAAACCGCATAGAGAAGAAATCTCTTCATGCGTATGTCTCCTCTTGGTTGGAAATATTGAAAATACTGTTCGTATTTGCCTGGAAGGCAAGATATATCTTTCGCGTAGCACCATTTCTGTGCTTGGCAATATTGATTTCCAGACTTTCATTATTTGTACGTTCTGCCTCTTCCTTGGCCGCTTCGTTATAGTAAGAATCACGATACAACATCATGACAACGTCCGCATCCTGCTCAATGGCACCAGATTCACGAAGGTCAGACAACATCGGATGTTTGTTTTCACGCTGTTCTACCGAACGCGAAAGCTGGGAAAGGGCAATGACAGGCACCCCGAGTTCACGGGCAACATTCTTGAGACCTCTTGAAATATCAGATACTTCCTGCTGTCTGTTTTCACCAGATGATTTTCTGTCGCCGGTAATCAGCTGGATGTAGTCAATCATGATCAAAGACAATCCCTGTTCAGCCTGCAGCCTTCTGCACTTGGACGCAATATCCGCCACCTTGCACATCGGATTGTCATCAATATAAATCTTGGCAGCACGAAGCTCACCAGCTGCTTCATTGACACGGTTCCAGTCCGTATCGGACAGCTGACCGGTCTTGAGGGCATCTGCACGAATCTGGCTCTTTGCGGAAAGAAGACGCATACCAAGAGACTCTGCACCCATTTCCAGGGAAAAGATGGCAACTGCCTCTTCTGGCTGGTACATCGCAACATTCATGGCAATATTCAACGAAACGGCTGTTTTACCCATGGAAGGACGTGCCGCAATGATGATGAGGTCACCTGGCTGAAAGCCATGCAGGGTGTTATCCAGAGCATCATAACCGGTCTTCTTGCCAGTGACATTGGAATGGGCGTCTGCCATCTTATGAATATTGGCAAGCACAGCATTCATCAACACCGGTGTAGAAACAAACTCACCACCATGGCGGTTATGGGATACTTCCATAATTGCCTTTTCAGAAGCATCCAGGTATTCATCCACATCCGGCTGACCGTTCATACCTTCATCGATGATCTTTTCTGCCGCATCGATCATCCTTCGCATGAGTGCCTTCTCACGGATCATATTGACATAGTTTTTTGTATTGTAACTTGTCACTGCCGCATCGAGCAGTTCCGTAAGATATGTCACACCACCACTGCGTTCCAGCAGGTTCAGATCCAGAAGGCGGGTAGACACCGTTGTCAGATCAATCGGGCTGCCTTCCCGGTATAAATCAAATGCGGCTGAATAAATATTCCGGTTTGCTTCAATGAAAAAGTCATCCGGCATCAGCCCTTCTTCAATCGCAAGTCGGGCAGACCCTGGGTAGACCATCATCGTACCAAGAAGACTCGCTTCCGCTTCCGGTGCAGAAGGAAGCTGTCTGTCCTGTTTCATTACTGGTCACTCCCGACGACGCGGACATTGATCGTACCGATCACTCCCTTGAAAAGTTCGACTCTGACCTTTGTCACACCAAGAGAATGAATTGGGTTTGTATCAATAATCTTCTTCTTGTCGAGGAAAATATTCTGTCTACGCAGCTGTTCAACAATCTGTTTTGTAGAAACACTGCCAAAAACCCGGCCTTCTTCACCAGACTTGACATGGAATGTCAATGTCATCTTTGAAAGCTCTTCGGCTGTCTTCTCAGCAGCTGCCTTTTCACGTGCTTCTTCCTGTCTTTCTTCTTCCTTTTGTTCTGCCAGCTTTTCAAGACTCTTCTCTGTTGTTGGCACTGCCATATTGCGGGCAATCAGGAAGTTTCTTGCATATCCATCAGAAACCTCTACGATTTCTCCTCTTTTACCTACCTTCTTTACATCCTGTTTAAGAATTACTTTCATCTTCTGCCTCCTCATTCCAATATTCATCAATCGCTGCTAACAGCTCTTTCTTGATCGCTTCAAGTGAAGTCTTGCTGCGCTGCATTGCGGCCGCTGTCATATGTCCGCCACCATGCATCTTTTCCATAATTGTCTGCACATTGATTCTTCCTGCAGAACGGGCACTGATACATGTTTCATTTTCACTGTTGGCAATGACAAATGCGGCTTCTACCCCCTGGATTTCAAGCAGGGAGTCCGCTGACTGGCTCATCAAAGACCGGGTCAATGCTTTCGCATCACTCACCGCAACCACAACACCCTTTGGATAGCGCTCTGCACTTGCCACAACATTTGACTTCAAAGAGAATTCTTCATATGTATCTTTGAGATATTCATTCGCCAGCTGTGGATCAGCCCCAAACTTTCGTAAAGCACTGGCTGCTTCATATGTACGGGCACCAGTTCTTACATGCCAGTGGTTTGTATCAATCGTCATACCCGTCAACATAAATGTCGCCACTGTCTCACTGATGTCAACACGCGTCGAAATATATGGAATCATTTCTGTCACCAGTTCACAGGCACTGGAAGCACCTGCTTCAATATAGACAAGCACCGGACGGATACCCATTTCCGTACTGCGGCGGTGATGGTCGATGACAACAACCTTTTTGGCATTTTCCGCAACCCGGGCACCATTGGACTGCTTGAGATTGTGGTGGTCAGTCATGATGACAAGGCTGTTATTGCGCAGCTGGTTCATTGCCTCAGACTCTGTCACAAGTGAAAATTCTTTGGCAAGTTCTTCTTTGTTCATTTCCATAGCGGCCGCAAGCTTTTCTTCTACACCACCGGTCTTTGCAATAATACATACCGGCTTTTTCAATGTTTCAACCATCTTGGCAAGAGCAAAGGCACTGCCAAAACAGTCAAAGTCCGCATTCTTATGACCGGCAATGATAACATTGTCGCTCTTCATGATCAATTCGCGCAATGTATGTGCCATGACTCTGACGCGGACACGGCTGCGCTTCTCGGCAGCTTCCGTACTGCCACCAAAGTAACGTACATCTTCACCGAACACACGAACTGCTACCTGGTCACCACCACGTGTCTGGGCAAGGTCCATAAGGCTCACTACCATATCATCCAGTTCATCAAAGTCATCTGTACCGCGTGCAAAGGCCAAGGAAAGTGTCACTGCCACTTCCTGTTTCTGGGCAGCTGCACGCACCTTGTTCAAAATGGAGAACCTGTCATTGGCAAGTTCATTAAATATCTTTTCATTCAGCACAAGCAGATATCTGTGATTGGATAATGACTTGATAAGAATTCCATGTGCCGAGCAATATTCTGTTAATGGTGTACGCACAGCAGCACTGATCAAAGCAGCTTCCGATTCATCCGCAAATTGCAGACTTTCTTCATAGTTATCAAAATCTGCCATACCGACAACAATTCTGTCATCATTGAACTTCTCACGATAGCGTGACACCTCTGTCACATCGAGGAAAAACAGCATCGGCACATCATTTTTTCTGCGGATGCGGTATATCTTGTCATCAAGCTGTACACTTGTTGTATCTGAATCACCAGAAAGAATGTCCTTCACCTCAGGCAGCCAGGAAGTCAATCGTTCACCGATCTTTTCAAGACCTCTTTCTTTGAAGAGATCACTCATCCATGTAATGTTGTAATTTTCATCATAGATGACTATACCAACCCCACCATAGAGATAGGCTTCCTGGGCAGCTGTACCAAGTATATTTCTTACCCCGGTCGATTCTTCAAGATATGCATCTTCAAACCGGTAAAAGGCAATATACAAAAGCACACTTTCCGCAATCAGCACAAGGGCAGATGTCACCACATCCATATGAAAAACAAGACCACACAACAACAAAAGTGCTGCCTGTATGGCAATTGCTGCAACCATCAGTTTTTTCAACCGGCTGAGTTTAGCTTTCATATCCATCCTTTCCTTTCATCATCATTCTGTGCAGGTCTGTTGTGATATAGAGAAAACCTGCCGCACTCATTCCAACGCCAAACAAAATGCCCAACAGCACCACAAGTGCATATAGCCATCTGGAAGATGCGGGATGTCTTACTCTGATATAGACAAATCCGGCAATAACGCCCATCACAATCAGGAAGAAATACCCTGCCATGCCCAATGCCTGCAGCACAATCTGCAGCATTTCGCTCTCCATTGGGTTCATTGATGTATAAAAATACACAACCACCAGGGCAAGGGCAGCATAACCAGCCCACTTTGGCATATACATATCCTGCAAAGCCTTCGGTGGCTCAAGGGTAAAGTGCAATCTCTTCAACATCATCTGGGAAAGCATATGCGTTACTGCCCCTTCAAGAATACCTGTGAGCACTGCCGCAAGTACAAGACAGTCAATCACAAACTGCTCAAGGTTGACCATGGAAGTCACACCCAGTCCCATCATACCATCCAGTTCCACAAGCATGTCAGAATATGCGGCAATTTCACCAGCAATGTCAAATCCAAACACCGATGCAAGCACAATCATCGCAAACACTTCTACAACAGCACCGATGACAAGCGTCATTGCAAGTATCATCGATCTGCTTCGTTTGTGGTAAATACCTGTACCGTAGCATAACCCGATCAGACCTTCCGCAAACATATAAAAGATCGTCTGCAAAGAACCAAACATCAAAGATAATATCAGAATTGCCGCAAAGACAATGAGACTATCCCGCAAACCATAGCGGGCACTATACAACACCATTGGCAGTGGCAGCACAAACACAAAATACCCAAGCAGCAATCCAGCCATCTGTCTGTCTATCAAAAGCAGGACACCCATCACTGCCGCAATCATCGCTCCTTCTGTCAGTTTTCTTACATCGTTGTGCATTTCTCTCAACCTGCTTTCAACTTGTCTGAATTACCTTAAATTATAGCACACCCGGCAAATCATAGAATACACGTGATCCAGACACAAAAATGTGGCACATGACCAATTCATCACGTGCCACACAAAGATCCTGATTCATACTTTCTGTTCCGTCTGCTTCCGGCTTTCTTCCCATAAATCAATGGTTGCAATAAGCATGAAGCAATCGCATGGAGCTCAAAAAGAACAAGATCCCAAAGGAAACCAGCTTTTGAGACAAGATACAACCCATATACAATTACCGGAATACAACCAAAAAACCGGAATTTCGGTTTTACATAGAAACGCAATTTCTTACTGTCCTCGATATTAATAAGATAAGCAGAAGACGAAACAACCCAATATTCAACAAAAAAGACAATCAGTTTATAACCATCAGCATAATATCTGAAAACATCCTGCATAATATGGTTAAAACAAGTAATATGAAGATCTATAAATATTGCCAACAATCCTATTACTAATAACACTCGCTTTCTGTATTTTATGTTCATCACACAAATGCCTCATTTACCATTTTTGTCTTGCGGTCTTGATTATCTTTCCCAGGCTTACGCTCATATGATTACTCCGTTTCTTATGTCAATTATAGAACACTCTCTGAAATACAAAAAGAGTATGCACAGTGTACATACCCTTCTTTGACTTACTCTTTCTCAATCTGCTTACTTAACAGCATCCTTCAAAGCCTTTGCAGCCTTGAACTTTACAGACTTGGAAGCGGCGATTTCAATCTTTTCGCCTGTTGCCGGGTTAACACCCTGACGTGCAGCTCTTTCAGCTACTTCAAACTTACCGAAACCGGAAACGGAAACTTCACCGCCGTCCTTCAGTGTTTCAATAATTGCATCAAACACCGCATTAACGGTTTCAGATGCCTGCTTTTTGGAAAGTCCTGTTACTTCAGCAGCCTTATCTGCAAGATCCTTCTTTGACATGACAAACATGCTCTTTTCCATTTTCGTTAATCCTCCTGTACGTTTAACTATTCTATACAGACATGGTATACAATGCAATTATTTCTTCTCGAATCCCAACATATTCACACAATGTTCATTATTATTTAACGGAATGCGTATCATATCGGATATTATTGCTATATTGAGCGATGCTGCATAGGTCATTACATCACTTTCCTTCTTCCCATTTTCTAGAAGCTTCACAAAATGAGCAATCTCTCCATACATATCATCATGCATAGCCGGCAGGGAAATATCCTTTTCATTATCTTTATTGCAAAGCAGATACCCTTGTGGACGATGCAGCATATCCACTTCCACCGTACCATCTGTCCCTATAAGCACAGCTGTCTGTGGCTGTTTCCTGTCAAAACCACATTCCACATCAATTGTGCAGTCCGGATAAACAAGCTCCGCATTGACATACATGTCAACACCATTCATCATCTTCGCTTCTTTGATATTTACACGCTCTGGTATACCTGCATAGTCCTCGGCCCATGACAGACAATAACAGCCACAATCCAGAAGGCAGCCTCCCTGTCCCTTCTCGGTATGATACGTATGTCCATACATAGAAGGATCCAGCTTGAAGCAGTCTGATAACAATATCTTTTTCACCTTACCGATGACACCACACATTATTTCTTTCTTCAATTCAAGATAAGCCGGTTCAAAACGCGTCTTCATCGCTTCCATAAAAAGCGTATCGTTATCCTTTGCTGCCTGAATCATTGCTTCTGTTTCTTCACTGTTAAGACCTGCCGGCTTTTCACAAAGCACAGCAACACTCTTGTTCAATGCTCTGATTGCAGTTTCCTTATGCAAACCATGCGGAAGAGCGATATATACCGCATCAACGCCGCTATCAAGCAATGCCTCAATACTGTCGTACATATTGGGAATGTTAAATTTCTGGGAAAAAGAGAGAACATGTTCCTTTGTTCTTCCATAAACACCATCTATCTCAGCATTTTCCACAAATGCCATACTACGGGCAAACCGCATAGCAATATTTCCTGTTCCGATGATTCCAAACCGCATAAGACATTACCTCCACTCATTTCATTATACCAGTTCTTTTGCCAGCAAAAGTTTATAAAGTACAAAGGCAAGAACAGCAGTCAGAAAATCAGCTGCAGGCTGGGCATAGATAACACCGGTGAATCCGGCAATTGCTCCAAGTATTGTAAGTGTCACAAAGAAGACATAACCCTGTCTTCCTGCCGATAGTGCCAGGGCACCACTCGCCTTTCCACAAGACTGGAAAAGACAGGTTGTCACCATCACAAAACCGATGAACACCTCCCCAACAAGCATTGCCCGTAACATTTGTGCACCCGTTTCTACAATTGATGGATCATTCATAAAGATATGAATAAACTGTGGGGCAAAGACATAAATGACTAAGGACATAACCAGTGCAATACCACAGACAAGCGTATAAGCAAAGCGAATTGTCTTCTTCATCCGCACGTGGTTCTTTGCACCATAGAGATAGCCATAAAGTGGCTGTCCACCAAAAGAAAAACCTACCATGATCATTGTGACAATCATCGTCACCTTGGAAACAATACCCATTGCGGCAATTGCTTCATTGCCATAGGGCAACAGACTTCTATTCAATAAAGTCACACCAATCGACTGCATGAGATTTGTCACACAGCCCGGAATACCTATACGCAACACTTCTTTGACATGATCCATTCGCAGCACAAAACCTTTCAGTTTCATCGAAAGAATCGTTGAACGTTTTATAACAAACCATGCATAGAAAATATCTGCACAAACATTACCAAGTACTGTCGCAATAGCAGCACCTGCAGCTCCCAGTCCAAAAGTAAAAATAAAAATTGGATCAAGGATAATATTCACAATAGAACCAAGCACTGATCCAACCATCGCCGCATTAGCACTGCCTTCAGTCCGCAAGAGATTCGTAGGTGTCAAAGAAAAAATGATAATCGGTGCACCAAGAGCAATCCAGAAAAAGTATTCCGTTGCATAGCCTATCGTCTCAGCATTTGCTCCAAGAACATATAGAAGTGGTTCTTTGACCAATAACAAAATAACCGCAACCACAACACCAATAACTATTGACCCCAAAAACAGAGCACCGAAACAGCCTTTCCTTCTTCGTTTTTTCCCATACCAAAGAGTCTGGAAATAAAAGAAGAACCACCGAGGCCAAGAATATCACCAATGGCAATCAAAGCCGAAAAAACCGGCGCGCACAATGCGACACCCGCAACGATATTCGTATTGCCGGTCTGTGCGATAAAATAAGTATCAACCATGTTATACACAAGCATCAGCACACTGGAAAATACAACCGGAAGTGCAAATTTCAGATATGCCTTTGGTACAGGTGTCTTTTCAAATAATTCGTTTTGCATACAAACCTCCCGCAGAAAAGAGTAACATTATCTCTTTTCCCGCGTTGTGACATATGTCACAATAAATACATGAAACACATTAATGATGAACAAAAACTGCAACAGCTGCTCACCCAATACAACTTCAAAGACATCTTCGGAACAACAGATATGCCCTTTTTCCTCGTCTCATTTGAAAAAGGAGATGATATCAACCATCTCCTCAACCCCTTCCACTATCTGATTTTCCTTTTGCATAGCACTTCTACCATCTATCATATCCAGCCAGATGGCACAAAGATCACTCTATATAGAGGAAATGACAAACTCAGTTGTCTTGGTGACATGGAATTCGCCAATCCACATGTCACACAATACGAAATATCCATTGACAAAGACTGCATGGCAATTGCACTTCCACTGCATACATGCCGCCAGGAACTGGAAAACAACCCCCGGTTTCTGCGCTGGTTATGTCACTCATTATCCTCAAAGCTCAATGACAGCGGACGGGGGAATGTCGAAAATATCAGTCTTGAGAATGCGGTTCTCTATCATATGAAAAATAACCACAACACGCTGCTTCACCCGGGAATAGTTGCTGAACAGTTGCACTGTTCAAGAAGACAATTGCAGCGCATTCTTTCCAAAATGGTCAAAGATGGCATACTCACAAAAGAATCAAAAGGTCTCTATCATTTGAAATGACACAGCATTGCTGTGTCATTTGTTGCTTTATGCCATTGTTCTTACAAATTGCAGAATATTGGACGCATTGACATACGAAACTGCATCCTCCTTCTTTACTGCCACAAGAGTTGGTGCCTGCATGATGCCATATTTTTTAACAAGATCCGGATGTTCTTCCGCATCCACTACCGTATAGACAAACCCTGCTTCATCTAGCATCCGCCTGATCATTGCACAATTCGGGCATGTCTTTGTGGTGAAAAGAAGATATTTCTCAGCCTTTCCAGCAACAGTGGAAGTATATTTTTCTTCCTTTGCATAATCGCTTACCGGGCGGGAAACAAGCCCTTCTACCTTATATGTACGGCGGTCCTTGAACTCCTGTGACTTGCCGGCATTCCAGTTTTTGACAGGTCTGTAATAACCGGTAATACGGGAATAGACTTCCGTATCCCTGCCACACTTTGGACACTTCCACATTTCACCAGAAATATAGCCATGGTCTGCACAGACCGAATATGTCGGACTGATGGTGTAATACGGCAGCTTGTAATTTTCTGCTATTTTTCTTACAAGTGTTGCGGCTGAGCGCCAGTCGGAAAGCCTTTCACCAAGGAAGGCATGGAAGACCGTACCCGATGTATACAATGTCTGCAGGTCATCTTCAATATCCAGAGCACTGAAAATATCATCTGTATAACCAACCGGCAGATGGGAACTGTTTGTATAATATGGTGTCCCATTCATATTTGCCGTAATGATATCCGGATATTTCTCCTTATCATGCTTGGCAAGGCGGTAGGTAGTACTTTCTGCCGGTGTTGCTTCAAGGTTGTAAAGATCACCATATTGTTCCTGGTAATCGGAAAGTCTCTTGCGCATGTAGTTCAACACTTCTTTGGAAAAAGCCTGTCCTGCCTCACTTGTAATATCCTCTTTCAACCACTTTGCATTGAGGCATGCCTCATTCATGCCGATAAGACCAATCGTAGAAAAGTGGTTATTGAATGTACCAAGATATCGCTTTGTATATGGATACAACCCGGCATCCAGAAGTCTTGTAATAACCGTGCGCTTGATCTTCAAAGACCTTGCCGAAATATCCATTATGCGGTCCAGACGGCGATAGAAATCTTCTTTATCTTTGGCAAGATAAGCAATGCGTGGCAGGTTGACCGTCACAACACCAACCGAACCCGTTGATTCACCAGAACCAAAATAACCACCGGACTTCTTGCGCAATTCTCTGAGATCCAGCCGCAGTCTGCAGCACATGGAACGGACATCACTCGGTTTCATGTCCGAATTGATATAGTTGGAAAAATATGGTGTACCATACTTCGCTGTCATTTCGAACAACAATTTGTTATTTTCCGTCTCTGACCAGTCAAATTCCTTTGTGATGGAATATGTAGGGATCGGATACTGGAAACCTCTGCCATTGGCATCGCCTTCAATCATCGTTTCGATGAAGGCTTTGTTAACCATATCCATTTCCTTCTTGCAGTCCTTGTATTTAAACGGCATTTCCTTTCCGCCAACAATTGCCGGAAGTTCCGCAAGATCATCCGGTACGGTCCAGTCCAGAGTGATATTGGTAAAAGGTGCCTGGGTACCCCAGCGGCTTGGGGTATTGACACCATAGATGAAGGACTGGATGTCCTGTTTCACTTCACGATAGGAAAGATTATCCTCTTTGACAAATGGGGCAAGATACGTATCAAAGCTGGAGAAAGCCTGGGCACCTGCCCATTCATTCTGCATAATGCCAAGGAAGTTGACCATCTGGTTGCATAATGTCGACAGATGTTTTGCCGGAGCACTTGTAATCTTGCCTTCCACACCACCAAGACCTTCCTGGATCAGCTGTTTGAGTGACCATCCAGCACAATATCCCGTCAGCATGCTCAGATCATGAATATGAATATCACCAGAGCGGTGAGCATTGGCTATTTCATCATCATACACTTCAGACAGCCAGTAATTGGCTGTGATGGCACCAGAATTGGAAAGGATAAGACCACCGACAGAATATGTCACCGTGCTGTTTTCCTTGACTCTCCAGTCAAGGGCACTGAGGTAATTATCCACAAGTTTCTTATAGTCCAGGGTTGTATTCTGGATGTTGCGGATATTTTCATGCTGGCGGCGGTACAGAATATAGGCCTTGGCAACATCCGCATAACCTGCTGCAGAAAGCACCTTTTCCACACTATCCTGAATATCCTCCACACCGATCAGATCATCTTTGATCTTGTCAGAGAAGTCACTTGTCACCCGCAAGGCAATCAGATCGATGATGTTGCTGTTATATGGCTTGTCACAGGCCGTAAATGCCTTGGTGATAGCTGCACTGATCTTTCCGATATCAAAATCCGCAATCTTGCCATCTCTTTTCACTACTCTGTACATGTTATTCTCCTTTCACGCCCCTGAGCTCTGCTTTGGGCACATATGCTCTTACAGCCTGTAACAGCTGTTCCATCTCTTCTTTGTTATAGGCGCTGAACCCTTTCTGGATAACCGTATCACTATCCATATACTGTTGCAGATAGTACTTCTCTTCACCCTGCAGCATCTTTGCAATTTCACAAAGATCTTCCTCTGTATGCAGTTCTTTGACCACGGTGGTGCGAAACTCATGGTCAACACCACTGTTTTTCAATATCTCTATGCTCTTTTCAACCAGGGCATAACTGAAGGCATCTTCAGGAATACCCGCTGTCTTTGCATAGTGCTTTCTGCTGTTTTTGATATCCATTGCCACATAATCAAACAGACCAGAATCCAATGCTTCCTGCAATTTATCCGGCATATAGCCATTTGTATCCAGCTTGACAAGATACCCGAGTTTCTTGACCGCCTGTACAAAGGGAATCAGACCGCTCTGCATCAGTGGTTCCCCGCCTGAAATACACACCGCATCGAGCAGTCCCTGTCTTTTTCTCAGGAATGCTATGACGGAAAGCGGTTCATAGAACGTATAGTTCTCCGGCACAAAGACGAGGTCTTTGTTATGACAGAATGGACACTTTAGATTACAGCCTGCCGTAAATATCGTGCAGGCAACCTTTCCCGGATAATCCAGCAATGTCATCTTCTGCAGCCCACCAATACGGAAATTCAATGCTGGTTCTTCTTCCGGTTCAATATTCCGGCTGTTATCACAGGCAGTTTCCATCATCTGTTCAAACTGTTTCTCATCAACCCCCTGGAATACCATCGTCCTGTACTGGTTGCGCAGTTCATATAATGTATTCATCATGCCGGCTGCCTTTTCGGTTGTATAAAGGCGCTTGACACGTTTGTCATTTTCATCCTGTATTGCTCTTACGTACCCCTGTTCCTGCAGTTTCTGAATCGACTTGGTCGTCGTGCCCTTATCCACTTCACCAATGCGTGTTACTTCCTGCATAGTGATGCCTTCATTCTCATTAATAAAGAACAGAAACATCAGCTGTCCCCAGCCGATATGGTATTGTTCCAGTGCATGATCGAAATATTTCTGCGTATTCCGATACAACACTGACAGGTGAATCATAAAGTTTCCCTGGCTGTTCATCTGTCCCTCCCCACATTAGTTGCATTTCCTACTATTTGCGTATTCATCATAGTCCCGTTCCTGTATTTTCGCAATCCTTTTGCATGATTCATACACCTCCTGCTGCTACACAGTAACGCACTTTTCATTTCTGACTGTACGCACCTTTGCACAATCAGGAATTTTTGTATAATACAGCTATGAAATATACCTTTTCTTTTCTCCTGATACGGCTTTCCGGATGGTTATTTGGCATACTTATGCCAATATGCCTTGTCATATATGCAACACTGCAAAAGGAAATGCCTGCAGGTTTACTGCCAGTCGCCCTTCTTCCTTCTCTATGCATTGCCATCCTTCTGTTTCTCAGCCGCCATGCCTGTTACAGCCCGCACTACATTGACCGTATGGATGGCACACAATTCGAACAATACCTGCATTACTGGTATGCAAGACATGGCTATTACCACATCCGTCTGACCCAGAAATCAAGGGACTATGGTGCTGATCTCACCATGCGAAAAGGCCTGCACAAAATCGTTGTACAGGCAAAGCGGTATGACCGCCCTATCGGGGTACATGCTGTGCAGCAGGCACTTGCCGCAAAGGCATATTACAAGGCGGATTATGCAATTGTAGCGACGAATAATTACTTCACACCATCCGCAAAGAAACTGGCGGAGGTCAATGACGTCATCCTGATGGACAGAGAAACACTATTTGGTATTCCCCGCAAAAAATAATCAGTCTTCCAGCTGTTTTCTGTAATCACCGAGCACTTCTTTCAGATCTTTCAGCGCATTCACACGGGAAAGCCTTTCGCGATATCTCGCAGCATATGGCATACCAAAAAGAAACCATCCCGCCATGGAGCGCATCATATGAATACCCGTATATTCTTCTTCATATGCACAAAGCTTCTCGGCATAGGCATAACAGAGATCAATCTTTTCACTATCCGTTGGTTCCTGGTACGGAATACCTGCTTCATTCGCAAGGATTTCTTTGATGAAATATGGTCTTCCCAAAAGTCCTCTTCCAATCATGATGGCATCACAATTCGTTTCTGCATACATCCGCTTCACATCTTCCACCGTGCGGATGTCACCATTGCCAATCACCGGAATGCGGACCGCCTCTTTGACCATGCGGATATATGTATTATCAGAATGTCCCTGGTAGAGCTGTGTCTTTGTGCGGCCATGTACGGCAATGGCATCTGCCCCTGCTTCTTCCATCTTCTTTGCAAACTCCGCACAATTGATATGTTCCTTGTCCCATCCAGCTCTGATTTTCACCGTTACCGGACGGTCCGTATTATCTTTGACGGCTCTTACAATATCAAACGCAATATCAGGGTGATTCAACAGATATGAACCAGCATGTGCTTTTAACACCTTCGGGACAGGACATCCCATATTGATGTCGATGATGTCGCAATCCGTATGCTCGCTCAGGTACTTCGCTGCTTCTCCCATCGTGATAGGGTCTCCCCCAAACAACTGCAAAGATACCGGATGTTCGTGTTCACTTGTACGGCACATATCAAATGTGCGCGCATTCTGGTAGTGCAGTGCCTTGTCACTGATCATTTCCGATACGACAAGACCAGCTCCATATTCATGGTTCATCTCTCTGTATACCGGATTGGATATACCGGCAAGGGGTGCTGCCACTATACGGTTATGAATCGTTACATTTCCTATTTTCCACATGCAAGATCTCTGATCTCCTTCAATTCCTCGCAGGAAAATGTATATTTGGTTCCACAATATTCGCAGACGATTTCAATTGGCTTGCCCTCAGCTATCATCTCATCAAGATCTTTGCAGGCAATGGTAGACATCGCATCGCGGTAATGTTCTTTACTGCATGGGCAGTTCCATTTCACATCCCGATGGTCAAGGATTACCGCATCTTCAAAATATGTTTTGATAATATCTTCCGGTGTGTTTCCATCACTGATCAATGTGGTCATCGGCGGAAGTACTTTCGCCACCTGTTCACACTTTTCAATCGCTTCTTCTTTTGCCCCTGGCAGTAATTGAAAGATCATACCACCAGCAGAAGAAACATTACCTTCTGGTTCAACAAGTACACCAACGGAGACAACAGAAGGTGTCTGTTCACTGATCGCAAAGTAATAGGCATAGTCTTCACCAATCTCACCGCTTCTCAGCCTGACAATACCACTGAAAGGTTCCTTGAGACCAAGGTCCTTGATGACGGTCAGTGTACCATTTGTACCAACTGCCTGTCCTACCGCAAGATGACCATCTTCACGCACAAGGTAAATGGATGGATCAGAGACAAATCCCCGCACTTCACCATTGCCTTTGCCTTGGGCAAGAACGGTACCGATTGGCCCATGTCCATTGATAACAGAAGTAATCTTCTCTTCATCACCCTTGAGGTCACTTGCCATAATGGCTGTCACCGTCATCACCCTGCCAAGGGCAGCCGCACTTGTCGCAAGACAATGATGAAGGCTTCTTGCTTTTTCACACAATGCAGTAGTACATGCGGCATGGATTCTCACCTGTCCACCGCATGCCTCTGCAATGACAATTTCATCTTTCATCTGATTTTCCTGTATATCCTTTCGTTTATCTTGCGCATTTTGCGCACATCCGTCTTGATAATCACTCTGTCCGCAGACAAAAGACCATTACACTCATTTTCCACATCCGCAAGCTGTGTATAAATGCAGCCCGACAGTCCCCTGTCCACATTATCGAGGATTTCTTTTTCAAAAAGCGTATTCACCGCCTGGTCATAGTCTGTTCTGTCTTTGTACTTGCGGTACCCGAAAAGCTTATCACATTCCGCATGACCAGCCGCAAGCCATGCATAACCGCCAAATTCAGACAACAGCAGAATTCTCTTATCCTTCTTCGGCACATGGAAGGCATGGAAATACACATGTCTGCTGTTGAAGTCACCACATCCCTGATCATGCCAGCCACTTGCACTATCTACTAACCGCGTATGATCTGCAGCATATATATGTTCTGTTACCTTTTCGCTGTCAAACTGTCCCCATCCTTCATTGAAGGGAACCCAGGCAAAGATACTGACACAGTTATACAGTGTATGGATCATTTCATCCAGTTCATGCATGTACATTTTTCTTGAGGCAACGCTTCTTCCAAAACGTTCATGATCATCATCTTTCAGGGTGCGGATGTTTAGTCCAAGCGGCAATGCCTGGTGAATGAGGAAGGAGAACGTACTTCCTCCATTTGGCATGTCCTGCATGACAAGAATACCCATTCTGTCACAATGGTAATACCACCTGCGGCATTCCACCTTGACATGCTTGCGCAACATGTTGAAACCAAGCTGCTTTACCATTTCCAGCTCTTCTATCATTCCTGCATCTGTCGCATATGTATACTTTCCATCTGGTGTATACCCCTGATCGAGAAGACCGGATAGAAACAGTGGCTGATCATTCAACATAAAGCGGATATTTCCACCTTTGTCCCTGCCAACAGAAAATTTGCGCATGCCAAAATAGGAGAACACTTCATCATCTTCGGTCACAATTTTCACATCATATAGAAACGGATCATCCACGCTCCACGGGTGGAAGTCACCCATCGGCACCGTATAGTGTCCATCCTGGGTAAGTCCGTCATGATGAAAAGAACCATCTTTTGCACTGACGGTGATTTTCGCCTGTAAAGAAGAACCACCAATAGAGAAATGGACACTGGCATGGTCATAGTCCGGTGTGATACGCAGACTTTCCACCGCATGTTCAGGCAGTTCTTCCATCCATACCGTCCCCCAGATGCCGGCAGTTGGCGTATACCATATACCACCTGTCTTCTGTCTCTGTTTGCCATAGGCATACACATCTGTATCACTATAGTCTCTGACTTTTACCATCAGTGCATTCTGATATTTGATATATTGTGAAACATCCATTTCAAATGGTGTATAGCCACCTTTGTGATGTCCGGTTTCAAACCCATTGAGGTATACCGTACATTCCTGATCCACTGCTTCAAAGTGCAGAATGGTACGCTTCTGACCAGGATGCCAGGCAAATGTCCGGCGGTACCAGAGCGTTTCATCTGGTTGTAATATTTCTTCTGCTCCGCTCAGCGCAGTCCCCAGAGCAAATGGCACAAGAATTTTCTGCCATTTATCAGGATGGGTATTTTCTTCCCCTTTGACAATCTGATATTCCCATTCCCCATTGAGATTCATCCAGCCTTTGCGCACAAGCTGCGGGCGTGGATATTCAGGATGGGGGTGTTTGCGGTCCAGATCACTGGCCCATTTTGTATATACTGTCTTTTTCATATACGCCTACTTCTTTTCCCGGATGATATATATCTGCCGTTTCTTTGTTTCAAGATAAATCTTACTGATATACATACTCATAATGCCCATACATAACAATTGTAAACTGCCAAGGAACAGGATGATGGACACAAGGGATGGCCATCCGGCAACCGGATCAGAAAAGAGCAGGGCACGGATGACAATGAACAGCAACGCACATAGGGAAATGATAAAGAAAAACAGACCAACAAAAGAAGCAATCATCAGCGGCACAGTGGAATACGCAAGTATGCCATCTATGGCATATCTTGTCAGTTTGAAGAAAGACCATTTTGTCTCTCCGGCACTGCGCTCTATGTTTTCATAGGAAAGCCACTTTGTCTTAAAGCCAACCCATGAAAAAATCCCCTTTGAAAACCGGTTATATTCCCTGTCTTCAATCACTGCATCTGCCATCTTCCGGCTCATCATCCGGAAATCCCGGGCACCATCCACAATTTCCGTATCGGAAAGATGGTTGATCAATGCATAGAACTTGCGGGCAAACCAGGAACGTACCTTCGGTTCACCCTCGCGGGAACTGCGCCTTGTCGCAACACAGTCATAGCCTTCTTCACCATGGAGAATGGCCCACATTTCCGGTAATAAAGAAGGCGGGTCCTGCAAATCCACATCCATGGTACAGATATAGTCACCCGTTGCCATTTCAAGCCCGGCAAGAAGTCCTGCCTCTTTGCCAAAGTTCCTGGAAAATGAAACATAGTGAACACGTTCATCTGCTTCATGGAGGCCTCGCAAAATGGCAAGGGTATCATCTTTACTTCCATCATCCACAAAGCAGAATTCTATTTCAGCAGGTATCTCTGCCGCATATTTTTCTACTTCCCGGTAAAATATATCAATGGTTTCCTGTTCATTGAAACATGGTACAACCAGTGACAGTTTTTCTTTCGTCATGCTGACCTCCTGATGCGCAAATACGCCCTTCCAACAGCAAAGACAAATGACACAAGGTGGGCAATGCCAAGTTTTATACTGATTGCCGACCGCATTTCTCCATAATATGCCCCAAACGAATCACCACCTGTTACGGTCATGATATAGGCATAGACTATAATTGCTGACACTGCTATTGCCACACCTTCCATCACCAGAACTTCATAAACATCTTTATCAAATGTTTCCATAATCCACGGCAATACAGCAGTTATCAGTACGACAATAACAAAGCCTGCTGTTCCTGATGCATATGTGGTGTTGATTAAAGCAAACAGCACAACAGCTGCCATCAATACACCAGAGCCTGCACCAGCCAGCAGGCAGAATATTTTTTTCATCTTGTTTTCCATGCCATTCATTCTACCATGACACGGAACACATGATCATCTTTCTTCCTTGAAACGTATAGCCCGGAAGTAGTAGATCAGCGTGATCACATAGCAAAGTGCAAGCGGAATGATATACGAAAGGATAAGAATACCCGCAAAAGATGGGGTGAGGCTTCCTCTTGACACAAAGATGGCGAAGATCGTTCCAAGATACAACATAGATGACGCAAGGAGGAAGACATAGAGCAGACTGACTTCACTCATGACGATCTGATGCAGATCTTTTTTCAAATACCCAAGCTGTGACATCGTCATATAGTATTTCTTTCTTGTCGCAACATTTGTTGCAAACTTGAACATGATGGACAAGGAAAGCAATATGTTCATCACAATATAGGTCAGTAAGGCAAGCATCATCGTTGTCGGCTTGTCAATGGAAGTGACAAAGATGGAAATCATGAGTACAGAACTGAGTACAATGAGGATCAGATTGATTTTCAATATACGTATATCTGTTCTGAGAAACCCAAGATAGGCAACTGCCTTTGGTGCCTGCATACGGAACCTGTGCATCAGAAGATTGATCACCGGAATGACAACACTGTTGATAAAAATGAGGAAACCTGCCATACCGATCATGGATAAGACAAAAATATTATCCGGGGCATCATGAATCAAAAACAATGGGCCAACAAACATGATGATGGAAACAGACCCCCTCAGCATTGCCACAAGTCTTCCTGCACCTTTTTTTCCATCTTTGGATTTCGCGTTGTTATAAATCGAAGACAGCAGTGATTTGGACTCACCTGTAGTTACCTGTTGTTCATTCAACAATGTCAACGCATTGTTTCTATATGCAAAAGCCATATTGAGATAGGTTGTCCAGAACACAAGGGCAAGCAGTACCACGGCAGTTGCACCAACCGCACTAATACCAATGCCAAATGAGAATGGCCTTCCCAGAAATGATGACAACACCGCCTGCATAATGGGCATCATCAATAATGCCCCAACAAGGCCAACCGGAATGGCTACGAGCAGTAAAATAAATGTCTGACATAACAGAAACTCTGCCAGTTGTGTAAACCTGCCACCGCATATTAACATGACCGCCAGGTGTCTTGACTTTGTTTTGACAAAGAAGTCATTCGCAAAAAACACTTCAATCATGCATACAAGAACCGCAAATAATGTAATGTTTGTCTCCATGCCACCACTGTTGCGCACAAATGTCATGCCAATTTCAGAATCGGTCGCTATGCAGAAAAACAGGAACGTAAAGGCTGTTGTCAGTGCAAACGTCAGCCAGTAGAAAAAAGATCTGGAAAAATCCCGCACAAGGGACTTCATCGCGTCATGAAAGATCATTTTGTCAGAATCTCCCTCGACTCAGCACTGTTGATTTCCACAATCTTCTGGAAATACGTATCCTGGTCCATATCCCCACGCTCAAGGACTGTATCAATATTGCCGTCCTTGATATAGAGCAGTCTTGAAGAATAACTGGTCACAAGGGCATCATGTGTAACCATGACGATGGTTACACCTTCTTTATTCAGTTCCGAAAAGATTTTCATCAATTCTGCACTATTATGACTGTCAAGGTTACCTGTCGGTTCATCCGCCACGATGATGGAAGGATTGTTGACGAGAGCACGGCAGATGGCAGCACGCTGTCTTTGTCCACCAGAACACTCATAGGGGAACTTATGCAGAAATGGTGTAATGTTCATCTTTTCAGCAAGTTCATTGACCCGCTTTTCTATTTCATCTTTGGACTTATGGGCAAGAGCCATAGGCATAGCAATGTTCTCATACAATGTATGGGTGTCCAGCAGATTGAAGTCCTGGAAGATAAACCCAAGATTCTGGAAACGGAAACGGCCGATTTCATTGGCTCCCATGGAACGGATTTCCTTGCCATTGATAAAAACCTTGCCACCACTGGGAATATCGATGGTGGAAATGTTATTGATAAATGTTGACTTACCAGAACCAGATGGTCCCATAACGGCTACGAAGTCCCCTTCCATGACCTGAATATTGATATCATGCAATGCTTCAAATTCACTGGAAGTCATCATATTGTATACTTTCTTCATGTGTTTAGCTTCCAAAACTATATTACTCATTATGCCTCCTCATTTCGAATGCGCTTACATCTATCAATTATACATATCTTTCGCCACATTCGTAACAGAGAATTAACAGTCCTTCACATTCTGAAAATATTTTCACTGAAAATCACACAAATTTCCATTTTGACGGACATTTCTTCTCCTTCACGCGGGGAAATTCATCCCTTTCGGTAACAAAACAAGTGAAAGGAGAATATAAAATGATCCACACAAATTTATTCGGGGCTGTGACTGCCTTCGGACATGAATCATGGCATGATGCTTATGCCAAGAATCTGTTTTCCTTTAAAGCTGTCCTTGCCCACATTCTGCACTTGAAGACAGCTGAATTCAAATACCACACCATTGAACAAATCACATGCTGCCTTGATGGTGTTCTGGTAGAAGTCTCCAAGGAAAAAGATGGCATCTTCGTCAATGCGGATGGACTGCTGGAAAAAGACAACAGTGAAAGCAGTGACCCGGATGCTGGCAAA
>CASEPS010000025.1 GCA_949289855.1 uncultured Erysipelotrichaceae bacterium | reverse complement strand
GGACTGTGCAACGTTTGGTGGAACTGCATCTGGGAGCTTGATGGAAAGCTTGCCGGAATCAACGAGCTTGACATAAAGCAGTGTAGCAAGGATACCAACGAAGAGACCTACGAACAAACCGTTGGAGTCTGTGAATGTCTGCAGGACACCAGTTCCAGCAGAGAGTGTAATTGCTGCCTCTGCATCACCAGCAAGCTCAAGAGCACCATTACTTGCAGCAACGACGTCTGCAGCTGTGCCAGAGTAGCTGATGGATGTGTTCATGAGAGTTACAAGAGAAGCAATTGCTACAGCAGCAACTGTCTTGTCACCTTCATGACCAAGGTTTTCAGCGAAGTGCATACCGACAAGTACACATACGGAAACTGCCATGAAATTCATACAGCCGTAGTTGATTGTCGTTACGATAGGTGTCAGGTTCTCGAGCCAAGCAAGTCCGTTGACGTTAGCCAGTGAGAGGTACTGAACTTCTGCACTTGGGTCATCGTGGTGGAATACAACCCACTGTAACAGTGTACAGAAGGCACCGACGATGACAACTGGCATGTTGTCAATAAAGCCGTCCTTGATAGCTGAAAGAACAGAGTTAGTCTGCATCTTACCGGCAATGGCGAGCAGACCATTCATAAATTTGTCTTTCATAGGATAAAGATCCCCTTTCTGTGTTTTAGATTACTATCATGCGTAACCGCTTTCAACCTGTTGCAGGGTTCTTGGCATCTTTGTGTCAGAAAAGTTCATTTTGTGAAGAATATGTGAAACAAAGTTTACAAAATGTTTACGATTTTTTGTCAATTTTGTGATTATTGTTTCATATACTTAATTCTTTCACATACTTTTGCGTCTTGCTTGTCAAACATGAAAAAAGACACAATCATTACGACTGTGTCCTTTTCGCATTAGAAATGATCAATTAAGCCTTGTTATCAGAGCCGTAAGCCTTGATGAGTTCCTTAGCCTTTGCAACGATAGCATCAGCGCCTGGTTTCAGAAGCTTACGTGGGTCATAACCCTTACCAGCCTTGTCCTTGCCTTCTTCGATGTACTTACGTGTAGCAGCAGCGAATTCGAGCTGGAGTTCTGTGTTGATGTTAACCTTGGAAACACCAAGTGTAACTGCCTTGTGAACCTGTTCGAAAGGAATACCGGAACCACCATGCAGAACGAGCGGCTTGCCGTTTACAGCATTGTTGATTTCATCGAGTCTTTCGAAGTTGAGACCAGCCCAGTTCTCCGGATATACACCGTGGATGTTACCGATACCTGCAGCGAGGAAGTCTACGCCAAGATCAGCGATCATCTTGCACTCTGCCGGATCAGCGAGTTCACCATTGGATGTAACACCGTCTTCAGTACCACCGATACCACCGACTTCGCATTCAACGGAAATTCCCTTTGCATGTGCTTCAGCGATGATTTCCTTGGACTTTGCAATGTTCTCTTCGATTCCATAGTGGGAACCATCGAACATAACGGAAGTGAAACCTACTTCCATGCACTTCTTGGCACCTTCGTATGTACCATGATCGAGATGAAGTGCTACTGGAACTGTGATGCCCATAGAATCATGGAGACCTCTGACAAGGTCAGCGACGACCTTGAAGCCGCCCATATACTTACCAGCACCTTCAGAGCACTGAATGATGACAGGTGACTTCATCTCTTCAGCAGCCTGCAGAATGCACTTTGTCCATTCCAGATTGTTTGTGTTGAATGCTGGAATAGCATAGTGGCCTTCATGAGCCTTGTTGATCATTTCTGTTGCAGAAACCATTACCATATTGTTTTTTCCTCCTGGTTTTGTATCTATATTCTAGTCTCTTTTGTCTGGATTGAAAAGTATTTCAGTTGAACATTAAAAACCAAACTTCATAAATTTTCACAGTTTTCGCATTTGTTGCATATATATTGTTTCCACATATGTACAAAACATATGTCATTTCCAAAGAAAAGTGGCACAGCCATTGCTGTACCACTCAGTACTTGTTATTTTCGTTATCCTGGTCAGAAAGGTCAAGACCTTCCATTTCCATTTCTGTTTCATCGATTTCATCATCCTCAAGTTCAATATCAGATGTATCGACATGTACTTCATCAAACTTCCTGCGATTGCGCAGATCCCATTTATTTCCACCAAGTGAAGCAAAACGGTTATCAAGCATCAGATCACTGTAGAACTGGCTCTTCTTTCTCTTCTGCTTCTCTTCCGGTATCTGCATTTGTTCAGACACCGTATTCCACAGCTTCAGAAAATCCACTTCCTTCTTCCGCTTTGACATCCAGTTATATGCAACATCGGTCATTGTTTCTTTTCCACTCATACCTATCCTCCCGTGGCAGATGACGCTTGCTTCCTGATGAAGCCCACGCATAATAAAGCAGACAGACAATTGTGTCAATGGTTTTACGCCTGCATTGTGATTTCCCAGACAAGTCTCATATGTGAAACAGGGCGATCTGATCCAACAATCTCATATTCCACCATCCAGTGGTCAGCGGCCTTTTCTCTTTGTAAAAGCCTTGTTTCCAGATGCATCACCCCATATGGTGAAAGAACAGAACTCTCCCCCTTGCCCTCATTTCTCAATACAGTTTCACTGCTGAATTCTCCACTTCTTCTGAGCACAACTTCTTCCTTTGCGAAACGGATGTCATGCCTTTGTCCCCCTTCTTCAAAATAGGACAGACTGTCATTCTTCAAAAGACCCCGCGTATCCGCAATCACAGTCCTTGTATTCTCCAGAAGATCAAACTGTACAAGACGAACCAGTACTTTCATCACGTACGATTTTAGTCGACAGCCCCCTGTTGTCAATAATGTACAGGCATAATCGCACAAGCAAACAGACAATTTGAGTATTTTGTTACATACTTTTCAAAAAAAGACAGTTTTCACTGTCTTTCATCATCCGGAAAAAATATCTTTTTTTCATCTCTTACAGGTCCATGGATCAGACTATATACAATATTGCTGGCATTGGACAACTCCCTGACACTGCCATCCTTCATCAATACGAACACTGAACCAGCCTGCCCATTATACGGCACATATGGTCTTTGCCGCACTTCATCTTTGGCAAGGTAATACCGTGGATCATAGCCGTTCTCGATCAGTTTCTTACGAACTTTGCGCACAACAGATGGATCATTATCTTCATATTTGAACAACCTTCGGTCAAGAATTCTTGACGCAAGGTCTTTGACAACCGGATCCGGATGTTCCCTCAGCAAGGCAAAACCATAACTGCAGGCAAATTCATCCAGCATGAAATACGCATCCAGCGTCAGCTTCCGTCCCTCAATCAATGGTACAAATTCCGCAAGAATATGCTGATCAGACACATCCCCGATATCTCTTAACCTGCGAAACAATGCCTGCAACAGACACTCATAAGCACGGGCAGTTGGATGATAGTAAATCTGCCAATACATGTGGTAGCGGGCCATGATGTAATTCTCTACCGCATAGACACCAGACTGCTTGACCATCAGTTTTCCATCTTTCACCCGCAATGTTCTCAGAATACGGTCAAGGTCATACTCACCATAGGCAGTACCGGTAAAGTAAGCATCACGCAGCAGGTAGTCCATACGATCCGCATCGAGTTGTGAAGAAATCAATTGTGGCAACAATGGATTTTCACTCTTATAGCGGATGACATCTGCCACATCCTTTGCCATACCGCGGTATGTACCATTGAGAATGCCTTTAATCTCAGGATCTTTTGTAATAATGCGGCAGGTCACATCTTCATGACTTGTATGGGTAATGGACTCAAAAGCATGGGAAAAAGGCCCATGACCAAGATCATGCAACAGACCTGCTGCCATCACGGTCAGCTTTTCCTTCTCACTCAATGCATCACGGATATCCGGCACCTCTCTTACCATCCGCCTGACAATTTCATATACACCAAGGGAATGGCTGAAACGGGAATGTTCTGCACAATGGTAGACCATCGGCGCCCCACCTAACTGTCGTATTCTGCGCAAACGCTGAAACCATGCACTATCGAGCAGCTTCCATATCATTTCATCCTCAATATGAATATAGCCATGCACTGGGTCACGCAGCACCTTTGTCTCACTTGTTTTGGCAAACATCAATGATTCTCCTCAAGCAATACAACTGCCTGGGCAAGCACACCTTCTTCCCGGCCTACAAAACCCATCTTTTCACCACGTGTCGCCTTGACACTGATGTTGTCAACATCGGTATGCAATGCATTGGCAATGTTCTTCCGCATCTTTTCAATATGTGATGCCATCTTCGGTCTTTCAATCAATACAAGACTGTCCACATTACCAATATGGTAACCTCTTTCCTCCATCATCTCACAGACCTTTTCCAGAATCACAAGTGAGGAAACACCCTTCCACCGTTCATCTGTATCCGGAAAATGATGTCCAAGATCACCCAGGGCAAGCGCCCCAAGAATCGCTTCCGAAACCGCATGTAACAAGGCATCCGCATCACTATGACCAAGCAATCCTTTTGTATGTTCAATTTCCACACCACCAAGGATCAGCTTCCTGCCTTCCACAAGCTGATGAATATCTGTGCTTTGTCCAATTCTCATGATGAAACCTCCGTTTCCTATTACATTTATTATATAATTGCCTCATGGAAATACCAGTTTATGTAAATACACTATTAAGACAACTCAACGCTCATGGCTATGAAGCGTATGTGGTAGGTGGAGCAGTGCGTTCCTCTTTATTGCATGAAGAAATTCATGACTATGACCTCACAACCAATGCCCTTCCAGAAGAAATGGTACAGGTATTCAAAGACTTCCATTGCATTCCAACAGGTCTTGAACATGGCACGATTACGGTTGTCATCGACCATCACCCGGTTGAAATCACGACCTACCGCAAAGACAGCACCTATAAAGACCACCGCCATCCTGACAAGGTAGAATTCACCTCTGCTTTGAAAGAAGACTGTGAAAGGCGGGACTTTACCATCAATGCCCTCTGTTACCACCCGGATACTGGCATTCTGGACTTCTTCCATGGTGAAAAAGACCTCCATGACAAAGTTATCCGCTGCATTGGTGAACCAGAGCGCCGCTTTGAAGAAGATGCTCTGAGAATACTGCGTGCCATCCGCTTTGCTTCAAGACTGTCCTTCCGCATTGAACCACATACTGCAGAAGTACTGCTTGCCAAGAAAGATACATTGAACTATGTCTCCATTGAACGCATCAATGAAGAATTCACAGGTATGTTACGTGGTAAAGGTGCTTCGGTATGCATGGAAGACTACCGGGAAGTCATTGAAGTCTTTATTCCCGAACTGAAACAGCTCGATGAAGAAGCTTACAAAGAAATGTGTGGAAGACTCGAAGAAGAAAACACAGGCAGAGCTGATGTACGCCTTGCCGTCATCCTCTATGCCCTGCATGACAAAGAGGCTGCCCATCACATCCTGAAACGACTGAAATATGCCAACATTGTCATCCATACCATCACGGATCTTTTACGTACAGCCGATGACCCATATGACAGTGACATTGCCTTCCGGCTTGTCCTTTCCCATATGAAAACCGATGTCGATACGTTCTTTGCTTTTCACAAAGCAAATGACAAAGGCATTTCCATGGCTGAGAAAAGACAGCAATATGCTTCTTTGACAAATGATGACTATTGCTGGAATCTCAAAGACCTTGCCATCAATGGCAGTGAACTCATGAAACTTGGCTACAAAGGTACTGCCATCGGTCAGAAGCTGAATGCCTTGCTCGATGATGTGATACATGAAAGAATCAGAAATAAAAAAGATGAACTGCTGAACGCAGCTCATCCGGATTGATCAGTTAATCTGTGAAAGAAGAGCAGTCATGTCTGCTTCACTCAGCATTGCATCTTCTGCTGTCAATACCTGGTAGTAATAACCACCACTTGCCCATGTCATGCTCTGTACCATGTCATCTGCACCTTTGAGGGACACCTCAACACCATTGACATCTTTGATATTTGTCTGCCTGTATTCATTGGTATCTGCTTCCTCAAGGCTGTCCTTTTTGCACTTATGGACAATATATTTCACTTTGCCCTCAGAATCCTTGAAGTGGGTGTCATAAATATAATCTTCAATAATCGCATAGGACTTGTCAGAGCAGCCATTGATGGAATCTGGAGTAGTAGAATCAAAATTTGCCGCATGATCTGCTTCAAACTTAGAATCAAACTCAACATAGATATAACTTCTCTTTCCACCAGGTCCCCATTCATCCGGGTCCATCAGGATGCTTCCCTGTCTCAGGAAGACCATACCCATGACCACAACACATCCAATCACAACAAGAATTGCGACCCAGATACTCATGCCCTTGTCCTTGCTGACAAGGGATTTTTGTTCCTTGAAATCACGGTTCAGCGCATTTGCCTGCTGTTTTTTGATGTCATTGACAATCTTATCGGTCTCCGCTCTGGATTCCTTTACCGCCTCAGAAAGATTTTCTTCCTCCTCAGCGGTATTCTTTACCTCTTCATCTGCCATATTCTGTCTCCTTAAAAAACTATAGTTGTTATTTTACCATGAAATTGTCAAAGATTAACAACACTCAGAGTATCTTCTGGAATGCATCACGTGCACTGCCATCTCCCTCGACCATATAGACAACACCACAATATGTATAACCATGTTTTTCAATGCAGCGTTGCATAGGCATATTATCCTTATGGGTATCAATGCGAAGGCTATGAATACCCGCTTCTATTGCAAGCTTTTCTGCATAATCAAAAAACATGCCGGCAAGTCCTCTTCCCTTACAGGAAGAAAGAATAGAAGTGCGATGAATAACACCATACGATTCATCATTCAGCCATCTGCCATCAATTTTTTGATAATTGACATCGTAAGAAAAAACGATTGCGGAATAACCGATAACACGATCTCCATCACATAGCACATAACTGCTTCCGTTTTCCATATCCATGTACACATCAGCAGCAGAAGGATATTCATCGCTCCACTGTTCAATACCCGCTTCTTTCATACTTCGCTTTGCATCGCTGAAAACTTCTTCAATTTGTGGAATATCGCCAACTTTTGTTTTTCTGATCATCATGGTTTATTTTATACCACACATCAAGATGACATGGAATGCCGAAAAAAAAGAGCTTTGCAGCTCTTCTTTCTTACAGCTTCTTAAACTGTTCGACATCGAGGACAAAGATTGTAGCACCACCGATCTGTACTTCAACCGGGAAGGACGCATAACGTCCGATGTCATAGCTTGCTGTGGACGGTACAATTTCTGTACGTCTCTTTGCTTCTGAACCAATGACTTCAATGCACTTGTCAACAAGTTCATCCTCTGTACCGACAATAATAGTTGTATTGCCAGCTCTCAGGAATCCGCCTGTTGTTGCAAGTCTTGTCATGTAGAAATTATTCTTTGTCAAAGCGGAAGAAACAGCAGACGCATCATCATTGGATACGATCGCAAGGATCAGTTTCATAAGAAATACCTCCTTTATGTGTTTCTATTTTACCACTTGTAAAACATTAACGGAACGAAATTGAAACCTTTTCGTAATTTTTTCACAAAGTTCTCATACATTGAACCGGAAGAAGACAACATCGCCATCCTTCATGAGATATTCCTTGCCTTCCACTCTCAGCTTGCCATGTTCCTTGAGAGCCTGTTCTGTACCATATTCCATGAGGTCTTCATAACTGTAAATTTCAGCCTTGATAAACCCTCTTTCAAAATCTGTATGAATAATGCCAGCACACTGTGGGGCCTTCATGCCTTCACGGAATGTCCATGCTCTGCACTCTGGTTCACCAACCGTAAAGAATGTACGAAGACCAAGCAGGTGGTAAGCAGCCTGGATGATCTGGTCCAAACCAGACTGGGCAATGCCAAGATCTTCGAGGAATGCCTTCTTCTCTTCTTTATCAAGACCGGAAAGTTCCTGTTCAATCTTTGCACAAATGGCAATGCACTCACTATTTTCACCAGCCGCAAATGCCTTCACCTTTGCATAGTAGCCATTGCTTTCCGGATCCGCAATTTCTTCATCAGACATATTGGCAACATAAATAACCGGCTTGGAAGTCAATAAACCATAGTTCTTTAACAAAAGCTTTTCATCTTCATCTGTGTCTAACAATCTTACTGGCTTGCCTTCTTCAAGAGCTGCCTTGAACTTATCCAGGGCTGCCATTTCCTTTACCGCATCTTTATCCTTTGTCTGTGCTTTCTTGGCAACCTTGCCAATACGGTTATTCACCGTATCGAGATCCGCAAGACAAAGCTCCATATTGATTTCATCAATATCGCGCAATGGGTCTACAGAACCTTCCACATGTTCGATATTTTCATCATCAAAGCAGCGTACAACATGTACGATGGCATCCGTCTGTCGAATATTGGCAAGGAACTGGTTGCCAAGACCTTCACCCTTGGAAGCACCTTTGACAAGACCTGCAATATCCGTGAATTCAAATGTTGTATAAATCGTCTTCTTTGGATGGAAGATATTCACAAAGTCTTCCATTCTGTGATCCGGCACTTCAACCACACCAACATTTGGTGCAATTGTCGCAAACGGATAGTTTTCAGCCAGCACCTGGCTGTTTGTGATCGCATTGAACAATGTGGACTTGCCTACATTTGGCAGTCCGACAATACCTGCAGTTAAAGCCATGTATTACTCTCCTTCATTTGTATGCTGAAGCACTTTCTTCAGCTTCTTTTCAAACTCACGACGTGGAAACATGACAACTGCCCCACATCCATCACACTTGATTTTGATATCTGCCCCAACACGGATAATCTTCCATGTCTTTGCCTTGCGGCATGGGTGCTGTTTCTTCATTTCAACGGTATCGCCAAGTCCATAGAAAGATTCTGTCATTTAAAACACCTCTTTTCATATGCCTTCAATGTATTGTGTAACAAAGAACAGATGGTCATCGGACCTACGCCCTTTGGAACAGGTGTCACATAGCTGACATATGGCAGCACATCTTCTGTTTTGACATCTCCACAAAGATGTCCATCTTCTTTGCGGTTAATGCCAACATCCACCACATATGCCCCTTCTTTGACATATGTATGGTCAAGCATTTCCGGCTGTCCACATGCCGCAACCACAATTTCACACTGCTTTGTAAGCGCCGCAAGATCACGGGTGCGGGAATGGGCAATGGTCACGGTCGCATTTCTGTCCTGTAACAGCCTTGCGACAGGGTTGCCGACAAGCCTGCTTCTGCCAATGACAACAGCCCGCATACCTTCAATGGCACAACCCATCGCATCAAGTATTAACATGATGCCTACTGGGGTACAAGGCGCAAAGCATGGTTCACCAGCATAGAGCCTGCCAACATTCAATGGATGCAGTCCATCCACATCCTTGTCCGGATCGATGGCAAGAATAGCACGGTTGGCATCCAGGCCATCCGGCAGTGGCATCTGTAAAAGAATGCCATCACACATCTCATCCTTGTTGCAGGACTGGATGAGCTGTTCCAGTTCACGCTGGGAAACCGTAGCAGGAAGCTGATGCACAACATTGCGGATACCCACAAACTCACAAGCCTTCTTCTTTCCTTTGATATAGGAAAGAGAAGCTGGATCATCCCCTACCACAATTGTATCAAGACGTGGTGGTCTTCTTCCTTCTTTTCCATATTGTATTACCTTATCGCGCATCTCACCCTTCAGTTTTTCTGAAAGTTCGCTGCCATATAACAGTTCTCCCATGTGTCACCTCGCATCACTGTTCTGTATTATACACAAATTTCTAGTGGCAGATGTCAACAGAATCCAAAATGATGGTTACCGGTCCATCATTTAACAATCTGACCTTCATATCTGCCCCAAAGATGCCTTCTTCTACGCGAAGACCATATCTTCTGAGACATTCATTAAAAGCAAGATACAGCTTTGCGGCATGTTCTGGCTTTCCTGCCCCGGAAAAAGAAGGACGGTTGCCCTTATGACAATCCGCATACAATGTAAACTGGGAAATGGACAGGATTGCGCCAGATACCTGTTCCACATTCAGGTTCATCTTATCTTCAGAATCAGTGAAAATACGCAGCTTTGCGATCTTGTCTGCCATTTTGGCAATAACCTTTTCATCATCCGTATCACTGATGCCAACAAGCAGAAGAAATCCCTTTCCGATTTCACCATGTATCTGACCTTCAATGGTCACACTGGCTTCACTTACCCTTTGTACAACTACTCTCATACTTACCCCTTTCAAAAAGGACTGTTTGTCAGTCCTTCAAATTGCGATATACAAACAGCATTCTGTCTTTGTTATTGATGTCTTTGAAAATTTCATACTGCCATCCTGGCAGCATTTCCTCCACAAGCTTTGACATCCTTTCCCGCTGGTCATAGCCCATCTCAAAAGCCATGAATGCCTTATCCTGCAATACCTTTTCACAATCCGCAAAGATTTCCCGGTAGAACTTCAATCCATCATTTCCACCAAACAATGCCACATGTGGTTCAAAATCCACAACGGACTTCTCCATCTTCTCTTCACTTGGAATATATGGTGGATTGGACACAAGTACATCGAGCTTTACACCCTTTTCGATCAAAGGCTTTAACATATCCCCTGCCACAAAAGAAACATCGGCTTCATTCAATTCCGCATTCTTTCGTGCAGTCACGAGTGCTTCCTCGGATATATCGGTCGCAAGCATAGAAACCTTTGGTTCCTCTTTGCACAGTGTTATGGCAATGGCACCAGAACCTGTGCCTACATCTGCTGCAAAAATGTGTTCTTTATCAGAAAAGAATTCATCCATGCGGGCAAGCACATTGGCACACAGTTCTTCTGTCTCTACTCTTGGTATTAGCACATCTTCATTGACAATGAAGCGGTATCCATAGAACCATGTGTAGCCAAGCACATGTTCCATCGGTTCATCCTGCAATATTCTTGCCATACCTGCATCAAATGTCTTTTCGAGTTCTTCTGGCATTTCTTCTTTAAACGAAGCATAAAGGGCATACCTTTCCATCCGGGAAAGTTCTACCAGATATGCCATGACGGTCTGTGCAGGAATGTCTCTTTCCTCACAGAGCTTTTCATATTTCCTGACTGCCTGATCAAATGTTGTCACAAACTGCTCTCCTCCAGTTTCTTCTTCTCATCTTCGGCACGCAGACCATCAATCACAATGTCGAGCTTGCCTTCCATAATGCGGTCAAGCTGGTTGACAGATAAACCAATCCGGTGGTCTGTCACACGGTTTTGTGGGTAGTTGTATGTGCGGATTTTTTCGGAACGGTCACCTGTACCGATCTTGGAACGTCTTGCTTCACCTGCAGCAGCTTCTTCCTTTTCCCGTTCAAACTCATAGACACGGGCACGGATAATCATCAGTGCTGTCTCACGGTTTTCAATCTGGGAACGACCCTCCTGGCAGTTGACGGTAATACCGGTAGGCTTATGGACAATGCGCACAGCTGAATCGGTCTTATTGATATGCTGGCCACCTGCACCACTTGCCCGATGTGTTTCTATTTCAAGGTCGTTCATATCAATTTCAAAATCGGTTTTCTCGACCTGTGGATAACAATATACCGTAGCCGTACTTGTCTGGATACGGCCCTGTGACTCTGTCTTTGGCACACGCTGTACACGGTGTACACCAGACTCCCATTTCAGATAGCCATAAGCACCTTCTTTTCCTTTGATGGAAAAGACAATCTGGGAAAAGCCGCCTGCTTCACTTGGACTGGCTTCCATGACCTGTATCTTCCAGCCTCTGCTTTCTGCATAGCGTGTATACATACGGTACAGGTCTCCGGCAAAGATGTTGCCTTCATCGCCACCAGCACCACCTCTGATTTCCATGATGCAGTCATTATCATCATCAGGGTCACGGGGAATGAGCAGATGCTGGATATGGGCAAGCAGTTCTTCCCGCTCTGGTATACATTCTTCCAGTTCCATTTCTGCCATTTCACGGAGTTCCGCATCATCTTCCTTCTTCAGGTTTTCTGCTTCTTCTATTCTTTCATCCAGACTCTGCAGCTTATGCCAGGCATCCACCGGTGCTTCAAGATGTGCCTGTGCCTTGGAAAGCTTTGTGAGTAACGAAGCATCTGACACGATGTCCGGTGACATCAGCTTCTCATTGTTTTCGTTGTATTCCTGTTCAAGTTGTTTCAGTTTTTCTCTGACTGCGTCCATTTACTACCTCAATTCTTTAGATCATCCAAAATACTTCTGCCTCTGTTCTTCTGGCCGAGTCGCCGCAATGCCTTGGCTTCTATCTGCCGGATTCTCTCCCTTGTGACATTGCATGCCTTACCCACTTCTTCAAGGGTCTTTGGTATGCCATCATCGAGCCCAAACCGCATGCGCAATATCTTTTCTTCTCGTTCCGGAAGTCCCCGTAACATGAGATCGACAATTTCTTTCACCGCATTGTCGCGCATGTACTTTTCCGGGTTCACCGCATGTTTATCTTCAATAAAGTCGCTGAGCGTGCTTTCTTCCTCTTCCCCAGCCGGACTTTCCAAAGACAATGGCTGCTGGGCAATGCTCTGGATATCGCGGACTTTTTCCGCTGTCATATCTCCACCGATATACTTTGCAATTTCTGCATTCGACGGTTCCCTGCCAAGCTCCTGCATCAATGCCCTGTGGGCACGGTTCACCCGCATAATCTGTTCGGTCATATGGACCGGAATGCGAATGTCACGTGACTGGTCGGCGACAGCACGAACCATGGATTGTCTGATCCACCATGTGGCATAGGTCGAAAAGCGGAAACCTTTCTCATAGTCAAACTTTTCCACGGCACGGATCAGCCCAAGATTGCCTTCCTGTACGAGGTCCTGAAAAGAGAGGCCTCTGTTTGTATACTGCTTTGCCATCGATACGACAAGTCTTAAATTGGAAGAAATCATCAATTCCTTGGCTTTTTTGTACGCTTCACTATCCGGATCTGCTTCTTTCAGTATCTTTGCGGTCTCTTTTTCCTTTTCTGGAGTTAACAGAGGAATCTGTCCGATTTCATGGAGATATTGCATTTCACTATCATGAATATGCGATCTCTTTCCTTCTTCTATATAAGGCGCGGCAGGTTCTTCTTCCTCTTCCTCCGCTTCCTCTTCTTCCAGAAGGTCCGCTTCAGGATCAATGACATAAATATCATTTTCCTGGCACCAGTTGAAAAGTTCATCTTCCTCGTCTTCGCTGAGATGGTTCTTTTCCGCCAGTTCCATGATGTCTTTTTCACTCAATTGTTCCTGTTCATCATTTCTCTGCTGGATCAGTTCTTTGACAGAATGGAGGTCCAGC
Organism: uncultured Erysipelotrichaceae bacterium; assembly: GCA_949289855.1. Classification (GTDB taxonomy): domain Bacteria; phylum Bacillota_I; class Bacilli_A; order Erysipelotrichales; family Erysipelotrichaceae; genus Bulleidia. The sequence continues at coordinate 14,181 of CASEPS010000025.1, read as the reverse complement.
GCTTCCTGTTTTTCTTTCTTTGTCATAGGTCACCTCTCACCTGTATATATATGCTTGAAATGCAGAATGCCTCATTTTTTCTCAAAAGAAATGTAACTCATTTTACCATACCCGATCGCCTGTACAAATGCTTTGGCAATATTGTTTTCAGCAGGCACATAGATTTTGACTTCTCCATATTTTTCAAAAGCCTGCACAAGCTGCCTGCCATAGCCCTTCCTGCGGTTTGCAGGATCCACATAGATTTCATCCACCGCAATACCAGCAGCGTCCATTTCCCCTTTGATATAACCGATGAATTTGCCATTATCACTCAATGCACATACCCTTCCCTTACCAGAAAGGAAACGCTCTGTTTCTTCAATCAGGTCATCTGGAATGATGTCTTCTTTGCCAATACTCCTCTTGTATGCTTCAAGCAGCACAACCAGTTTTGGACAATTCTTTGCGGTAATGTCCACTACATGGATTGGTTCAAACACATAGATCGCTTCTTCAGGCTCTTCTACCGTAAATTGTTCTTCATCATTCCAGTCAAATCCTTTTTCCTGCTGAAACAATTGCATTTCATATTCAATGCCATTTGCTTCGCACCACTGGACAGCCTGGTTACGCTTGGCATCTTCTTCGAACTCATACCAGTCATCGAGAATATGGAACCTTTCACAGGCACCGCGGAATCTCCTGAAAGCACCTTTTCCCCGGATGGCATTGGATAACCATTCCCGGGCGGTTTCATTCTCCAGAGAATAGATGAAATCCTCCATCATGCCATATTCATTCTGGGCATATCTGTCCGGCACCTTGACCCAGTAGTCATCTTCATCTTCACATTCTTCTGCAGCCTCTGCAATTTCCGGAAATTCATCATCATTTTCTGAAACAAACATATTCTCTTTCCGGATATAAAACACCTGGTTATCATAATCATTATTCGCCAGCTCAAACGCCAGCATAACATCATCAATATTCACTTTCATACACAGTCCTCTTTCTTCTACCATCATACCAAAAAAGCCACGGATTGCCCGCAGCTTTGCATTATTCTTCCACTAGTAATTTCTTTGCTTCGACAACTGCCGCTTCAATTAGTTGTGTTACTGGTTTATCTACCCCGGCAATGATGTTGTAGCAGTTCTGGAAAGGAATGAGAATCCTTCTTCCTCTTGCACTGCCTACCGCTTCTGCCATCTTTGGGGTAATTTCACCATACATCGCATCCGCAATGACAATACCAATTGGTCCAACGATGAGATCTGCTGTACGGCAGGCAACAACCACTGCATTTTCACCTGTTGCGGCATGGTCTGCACCACCTTTGAGCATATTGCTGGAAGCAGCACTGTTTGTGCCAACCGCAGCGACATATGCCTCGGGAAACGCGGCTTTCAAACGACTGACAAGTTGTCTCCCAACACCACCACCCTGGGCATCAATCACAAGGATTTCCTTCTTCACTGTACCTTTACCTCACCGGCAAGAACCTTCTTGTAGTCTTCGAGGTTTTTCTGTAACAGTTCTGGTGTATTGAGTTCATATGGGCACTTGGAAGCACAGGCATTGCAATGCAGGCACGTTTCAATCTTTGCCATTTCCTTCTGCCAATACTCAGAAAGCCATTCTTTGGAAGGTGCTCTCCTCAACATCAAAGACATTCTTGCACACTGGTTGATGGTAATGCCCTGTGGACAAGGCATGCAATAGCCACAGCCTCGGCAGAAATCACCTGACAATTCTTTCTGTTCCTTATCAATATACGCACGAATTTCTGCATCCATCTCTGGTGTATCCTGCATGTAGGACAGCCATTCATCCAGCTCACTTTCCTTCTGGATACCCCAGATCGGCAATACATTATCAAACTGTGTCATGTAAGCCATGGCAACACGGGAATTGTTAATGAGACCTCCTGCCAGTGCTTTCATACAGATAAAGCCCATGTTCTGTTTCTTACAGATTTCCACAAGTTCCAATTCCTGTTTTCCAGAAAGGTAACTGAATGGGAACTGCATGGTTTCATACAAACCAGACTCTGCACATTCTTTGGCAACACCAATCTTGTGGGCTGTTACACCAATGTGGCGGATCTTGCCCTGTTTCTTTGCTTCAAGCATGCATTCATACATACCTGTACCATCCCCTGGCCTGTAGCACTGCTGTACACAGTGGAACTGGTACACATCAATGTAGTCTGTACGCAGGTTCTTCAATGATGTTTCGAGGTCCCTCCAGAAACCTTCTGGTGTTTTGGCAGCTGTCTTTGTAGCAATAAACACCTTGTCTCGCATCCCATCAAATGCTTCACCGAGCTTTTCTTCTGAATCAGAATACGCACGTGCTGTATCAAAGTAACGCATACCACCATCATATGCCCTTCTCAACAGCTTCACTGCTTCTTCCATTGAAACACGCTGAACTGGCAATGCACCAAACGCATTCTGTACAACGGTAATACCTGTCTTTCCTAATGTGATTTCCTTCATATCAACATCCTTCTTTCTACCGTCAGTTTACCACCACCATTGACACTGTGTCATGGATTATTTTCGTACCATAAAGATCATCTGTTTGTATACTCACGAGTATTATACTTACAAGTATACAATTCATCTTTCTGTAGACCTGTGACTCTCTATCTGGTCCTCTTTGATCCACCAGCCATTTCCATCGCAATATCCATACTTGTCCATGAACATACCCAGTTGTTTTACTGTTCCACAACCAGTCTGTTCAACCAGCAGCCCTTCCTCCACAGCAGCATGCATCACACGATTACCAAGATCGCTCATCAATGATCTCCAGGCATCTATTTCAGCACACTTGCTTTCATATTCTTTCGTTCCTTCTTCATAGTCATAAATGTCATCTTCAATGAACCAGAACTTGTTGTGCACAAAAGCATATATGTCAACAAGTTCATTCACAGAACGGATTGATGCTATGATCTGTTCCATCTGTTGAACAGTCATATCAGGCATTGGTTATTCCGAAAAAACAACACTGTTTTCAAACGCCCTGGAGAAGAATTGATAGAAGTTATGGGGCTGGATTTGTTGAAGGCCTGACACCTGTCCATCACCAAGTTCCATTATTATCAGCCTTCCATCTGTACGTCTTGCAATATCAATTGTTACAAAATTGCTTTTCAGTCTTTTCGCTACATTTTCAATCCAACTCATTTCTTCGTCTGTCAGATTCACCTTCTGGTCAGCTTTCCAATAGCCATCTATGTTTATGATCTTCCCGGCAAACACAAATATTCTGTATTCTTCAGCTAATGGCATTCCACTCTTTTCATGAAACCCGATTGCTTTCAAGGATTCATATTTGCGAAGAACTACACCGCCAACAAAGTTATCACCTTGCCTTTCAATGAAATTTGTTATCACTTTTTCCGCATCCTCACGGTTCGATATATCACTGATAAAACAAGCGTCATACCATTCGTGTTTCCGGCTTTTCACATAGTCTTTTACAATATACGGACCTTCAAGACCATCAATAAGGGCAAGGGCTGATTGAACTGTCCCCTGCTCTTCCCAAACAGATTCCGCAGTAACATCCTTGAAATCTTCATACCAACCCGGAAGCAGATGATATCTTTTATATTCCTCTGGTGAATTAATCAAGACGATTCCTTTTTCCAACAGCTTCTCGTGAAATAATCTGTACAACTCAGGTTTCATCATCCATCCACGATATATTGTCAGCCCGGTTATTTCTTCACCACGCAGGATTAACTTTCCCTTTTCAAGACTTTCATAGCTGAATAACGCACATGTAAAATGTTTCTCAGCTTCCTCAAATTCCTCTTTATATGATTCATCTATTTTTCCTGGATGCAATGGATCACTACAAAATAGGAAATGTATATCGTGAGGATTTCGAACAAGAATATCACCTTCTGCTCCAACTTCATCCAGCAATGAAAATTCTATTACAGCTTGTTTTTCTGATATGCACTTCACCTGGAAACGGTTGCCATGAAGGTCATACAGGATGTCATTTATGCAAATATCAGAGTCCAAATCATTCTGCATTCTGTATGTGACATTCCTGCCTGTTTTCTGCATACGTTCTGCTATTCTGAACACATCTGCCATGTCTTTCACCTGCTTTCTTATTTTCATACTATATCGTTTGCTTTGTTTTAGAAAAATGACACATATGTTTTTCGTTATCTTTCAAATTAAAAAAGCCCGAAAATGTATTCTCACACTTTCAAGGCTTTTACCAGAATGTTTCTATTACATCTTTTCTGGTGCACTGACACCAATGAGGTCCAATGCATTCTTCAATGTAACCATTGCTGCATGGATGAGACCAAGTCTTTCATTTGTCAGTTCCAGGTCTTCAGGGTTGTATACCCTTGTACTGTTGTAGTAGCTGTGGAAGACTTTGACAAAGGAAATGATGTAGTCTGTGATTCTGTTTGGCTTTCTGCTTGCAGCAGCACCAGAAACTTCCTTCGGGAATTCAGAAATCATCTTCAACATTAACATTTCCTTTTCATCATTCAGTCTTTCATAGCTGTCCTGCTTGTTAAAGGCAGGCATACCCTCTTTATGAATGATGGAATTCATTCTGCTGTATGCATATTGTGCATAGTAGACAGGGTTGTCATTGTTCTTGGTTCTTGCAAGGTTCATGTCAAAGTCCATATGGCTTGCGACATCCTTGGAAACAAAGAACCATCTTGCTGCATCTACGCCTACATCTTCACACAGTTCACGTACGGTAATGGCATTCCCTGTACGCTTGCTCATCTTGACTTCCTTGCCATCTTCGACCATTCTGACCATCTGGATGAGGTCTACTGTAAGTGTATCCTCTGGATAGCCAAGTGCCTTGAGGGCAAGCTTCATTCTTGTGACATAGGAATGATGGTCTGCACCCCAAAGGTCAAGCAGATGTGGATAACCTCTTTCAATCTTATAAATATGGTTGGCAATATCTGGTGTGAGATAAGCAAGAGTACCATCACTCTTACGCAACACTCTGTCCTTATCATCACCATATTCTGTACTCTTGAACCAGAGGGCTCCATCCTTTTCATAGGTAAGACCCATTTCATCCATTTTCTTCAGGCATGCCTTGATTCTTTCCGCATCATTTTCATAGAAGAAAGTCTCATGCATCCAGGAATCAAAATGAATACGATAGAGTTCCAGATCCTTTTCAATCTTGGCAAGTTCTCTCTCTACGCCTTCCTTCTTGAAGTAGTCAAGTCTTTCCTCTTCATCTGCCGCAAGCCACTTGTCACCATCTTTCTTGGCAATGTCTATCGCAATCTGTTTGACATCTTCCGCATGGTAACCATCTTCTGGAAGTGGATAGTCCTTGCCAAAGTATTCAAAATAACGGGAAACAAGAGACTTACCGAGGTTAACAATCTGGTTGCCGGCATCATTGATGTAGTACTCACGCAATACATCATAACCACTCTTTTCCATCAGTCTGCAGATAGCATCACCCCAGGCAGCACCACGGGCATGACCACAGTGCAAATCACCTGTCGGATTGGCAGAAACCCATTCAACAAGTACTCTTTCACCCTTACCACTATCATTTGTACCATAGTCATCACCTGCTTCAATGACCTGGTTGATAATGGAAGAAAGCACATTATTCTTGAGGCGGAAGTTAATAAAACCAGGCTTTACTGCTTCAACACTCTCTGCTCCTGCATAGTTATTTCTGAGCCATTCCACAATTGGTTCTGCTATCTGCATCGGTGCCTTATGCAATGTCTTGGCAAGACGCATCGCAACACTGGTTGAATAGTCACCCATTTTCGGGTCACGTGGTGTTTCCACCATCAGAACCTTTTCATCCGGTTCAATATCATAGACCTCTTTGACCGCATTTCTTACAGCCGCAAGGATTTCTGTATCAAAATTGCTCATATGACCTCCGTAAAACCCATATAATATACCATGAAAGAATCAATCTCTCATCCTCAGATTTACTGATATACCTGCTTTTATCGCACCAAACATGCGTACACCTGCCCAATAGTACTTCTCTTCTGCTTCATGCAGTGCTTCCTCTAATGTCATAATGCGATCAACAGAAGTCATAATGGACTCTATTCCACAATCCATCACCTTCTCAAAGCCTTCACCAAGTGACCCGCTTACACCAACACAAGGTACACCGATTGCCTTACATCGTTCTCCAACACCCTGCATCACCTTGCCAAAGGCAGACTGGTAGTCTGTACAGCCTTCACCAGTTACCACTAAATCTGCCCACTTCGCCTTTTCATTAAACAAAGAAAGGTCAAGTACAGTTTCAATACCCGGTTTCATGACACCATGCAAAATAATACCAAGTGCTGTACCAAGACCGCCTGCTGCACCACTGCCAGGGATGTCATCGGGATTGATACCATACTTTTCTTTCACAAGGTCACGGTAGTGACACATGCCAGATTCAAGCATTTCACACATTTGTTCATCTGCACCTTTTTGTGGTCCAAAGACATAGACTGCACCATGCTTTCCACATAGTGGATTGTTTACATCACACATCACAACGATTACCGCGTCAGACAAGCGTTGATCCAGCCCACGATCATCAATCATTGCAATCCTTGCAAGGTCTTCTCCTCTTCCTGCTAATACATTACCATTTGCATCATAGAAGCGCATGCCAAGCGCAGACAAACATCCCATGCCACCATCACTGGTCGCCGAGCCACCTATAGCTAGATACAGTTTCTTACAGCCTCGATCCAACGCGTCGCGTATCATATCTCCTGTACCCCAGGAAGAAGTAAGCATTGGGTTTTTCTCACTCTCATTTAACAAAGGAAGTCCATTAGCAGCAGCCATCTCAATAATTGCACTCTCTTCATCCAGCAGCCCATAATGCGCATTTATCTTTCTTCCCAAAGGATCCCGTGCTGTACATTCCACAACCCTTCCTCCACATGCAGTACATACTGCTTCTACTGTTCCTTCTCCTCCATCCGCAATGGCAAGGATTTCTCCTTCCATAGCACCAAACACATGATTAGCGGCTTTCCACAATAGTTCTCCAGCCCTTTTGCTGGAAATAGTTCCCTTCAATGAATCAGATGCAAACAGAATTTTCATAGTTTTTTCTCCAGTTACACAAAGTATAGCGTATTTTTGCACGCTGAAAGCGCAAAGCAATGGTATGATTATGACAAGAGATATTTGAAATACGCAGATAAGCGAGGAAAACAACATGAAAGAAAAGAAAGAAAAAGATCTCGACAAAGAGATTCAGGAAATGGAAGAAAATGCGGAAAAGCCGGCAATTCTCTTTTCCTTTGACGGTGCGATCATGAACACCGAAAATGCGGTCCTTGCGACCTACCGCCATGTACTGGCAGTATTTAACAATGACGCTGCCATGAGTGTTGAAGCCAACGAAGACCTGGTACGTGGAAACACAGAAGAAATCTTTGCCAAGTACCTGCCAGACGTTGACCCAAAGGATGCAATGCGCGAATTCAGCAACTATGAGCGCAACCACCTCATCGACCTCATTCAGCCAATGCCTGGTGTCAAAGACCTGCTCACATGGCTGAAGGAAGAAGGCTACAAAGTAGGTGTCGTTTCGGCAAGAAGCAGAAACTCTGTTGTCGAATACCTCCGCCATACCGACATGGACCCATACTTCGATGTCATCATTGGTAACTCCGGTTATGGTGAAAACAGAACAAATGCCATCATCACAGCATGTCACCTCATGAAAGCACAAAGCTGTGTCTTCATCACTGACAGTTCCAGAAACCTCACTGCCGGACAGGCAGCAGGTACGTTCAACATCGGTATTGTCACCAGACCTGAACGTACAGCCACCATGGTAGAAGCAGGTGCTGATTTCCTGACAGGTGACTACAAAGAAGTATTCAAACTGCTCAATGGTGAACCACTCTGGCTTGCTTACCAGCTCAACTATCCGGAAGAAATGATCAAGCAGCGTGCAAAGGAAGACAAAGCTGCCCGCAAAGCAAAGAAGAAGGAAAAAGAAAAGGCAAAAGCAATGAAGGCTTTTGAAAAAGAGCTGAAGAAAGAGCGGAAAGAAAAAAAGAAGAAGAAAGAGAAAGAAAAAGAAGAAGAAAAGAAAGACTAATCACATGGATATGGCACATGCCATATCCTTTTCTCTTGTCCGGTTTAGCCAAATTGTCGAATAGCCTCAATTTTGTATCTGTTCCAATTCGTTAAAATTCAGAAATCCAGCTTAACTATGCGCTTTTTCTCACTTTTTTCATTTTTGAAAGTGTTGTATCTGAGACAGATAAGTGAGACTTATGCATAGCATTTGAAATATGAATTGTTCAAACAATTCTTCAACCTTAAACTGAAAGCAGATTGAGAGAAGGAGAAAACGGCATGAAAGTTTGTATTGTCAATTCCAGTCCAAGATATGGTGGAAATTGTGATGTGCTCTGCCAGCAGTTTTCCAATGGTGCACGTGATGCCGGACACGAGGTTGAAGTCATCAACCTCAGAGAGAAAGACATTCACCCATGTATTGGCTGCTATGGCTGCAGAAATACACATGTCTGTGTACGCAAAGATGATATGCAGGAAATACTGCCAAAGCTCATTGAAGCTGATGTCATCGTCTTTGCTTCACCTGTCTATTTCTACTCCATCAGTGGTCAGATGAAATGCATGATTGATCGCTGCATTGCCAATCATAAGGCAATTGTCAACAAACAGTTCTATTTCATCATCACTGCCGCTAATCCAGACCACACAGCAGCAGATGGCATACTTGCGGCATTCAGAGGTTTCCTGCGATGCCTTCCAGAGCCAACAGAAAAAGGTGTTATCTATGGCACGGGAGCCTGGGAAAAAGGAGACATCTACAACCATGAAGCATTCAAGGAAGCCTATACTACCGGTTTCAACATTTAGAGGAGGACACAATAATGGAAAAGATCAAGAAGAATTTCGGCTTCGGCTGCATGCGTCTGCCAATGAAAGATGGTGAAGTAGACATCGAACAGACATGCCAGATGGTTGATGCATTTTTGGAAAATGGATTCAACTACTTTGACACAGCCCATGGTTACATAGGCGAAAGAAGTGAGAAAGCTTTAAAGACATGCCTCACAAGCCGTTACCCACGTGACCGCTATATTCTCACCGACAAGCTCACCACTCACTACTTCAACAAAGAAGAAGACATTCGTCCACTCTTTGAAAGCCAGTTAGAGGCATGTGGTGTAGACTACTTTGACTTCTATCTCATGCATGCCCAGGGCAAAGGCAACTTCGAACACTTCAAGAAGTGCCATGCCTATGAAACAGCACTCAAGTTCAAAGAAGAAGGAAAGATCCGCCACTTCGGTATTTCCTTCCATGACAAAGCAGATGTACTCGAACAGATTCTTACCGAATACCCACAGGTAGAAGTCGTACAGATTCAGTTCAACTACCTCGACTATGATGACCCGGCTGTGGAAAGCAGAAAGGTCTATGAAGTATGCCGCAAGTACAACAAACCGGTCATTGTCATGGAACCGGTAAAAGGTGGAAACCTTGTCAACCTGCCTGAGAAAGCACAGGCAGTACTCGATGAACTGCATGGTGGTTCCAATGCAAGCTATGCCATCCGCTTTGCGGCAGGCTTTGAAGGCATCCTGATGGTATTGTCTGGTATGAGCAGTATGGAACAGATGGAAGACAACATCAGTTACATGAAAGACTTCAAACCACTTAGTGAAGAAGAACTCGCTGCTATTCACAAGGTAACAGACATTTATCACAACATGAACCTCATTCCATGTACTGCATGCCGCTATTGCACAGATGGCTGTCCAAAGCACATTTCCATTCCGGACCTCTTTGCCATCATGAATACAAAGCAGATTCACCATGACTGGAATGCGGACTACTATTACAACAACGTCCATACCGGCAATGGCAAAGGCAAGGCATCTGACTGCATCAAGTGTGGCAAGTGCGAACGTGTATGTCCACAGCACCTGCCTATCCGCACATTGTTAGAAGATGTCGCAAAGGAATTTGAGAAATGACAAAGAATGTCATGTTACTGACCGGCGCTGGTCAGATTGGTATGGCCATTGCCCGCCGTATGGGTTATGGCATGAAAATCATTGTCGGTGACAAGAAGAAAGAAAACGCAGATGCCATCACAAAAATTCTCAATGAAGCAGGATTTGACGCAGAAGCAATAGAAATGGACCTTTCTTCAAGAGACTCCATTCTGCACATGATAAGCGTCGCAAAAACATATGGAGACATCACAATGCTCGTCAATGCGGCTGGTGTTTCACCAAGCCAGGCACCAATAGAAGCCATTCTCAAAGTTGACCTCTATGGTACAGCTGTACTGCTTGAAGAAGTTGGCAAAGTCATTGCCCCGCATGGTGTTGGTGTTACCATTTCCAGTCAGTCCGGACACCGCATGAAACAACTCACACCAGAAGAGGATGAGCAGCTTGCATGTACACCAACAGAAGAGCTGTTAGACCTTCCCCTCTTACAGCCAGCAAACATCAAAGACACATTGCATGCTTATCAGTTAGCCAAGCGATGCAATGAAAAACGTGTCATGAGCGAATCTGTTAAATGGGGTGCCAAGGGTGCACGCATCAATTCCATTTCACCAGGCATCATTGTTACGCCACTTGCCATTGATGAATTCAATGGGCCACGTGGTGACTTCTACAAAAACATGTTTGCCAAATGTTCTGCCGGAAGACCTGGCACAGCAGATGAAGTGGCAAATGTTGCAGAACTTCTCATGAGTGACAAAGGCGCATTCATCACAGGTTCTGACTTCCTGATTGATGGTGGAGCAACAGCAAGTTACTTCTATGGTCCACTGAAACCAGAACAATAATGTACAAACAACAGAAATGGTGAACAGTTCATACTGCTCACCATTTTTGCATGCAATCAATGATTGTTTCCACCCCGGGAATGCAGTATGGCAAATTGTGAAACGTCAGCTCGAAAGCTGTGCTATTTCAACAACCTCATCACACCTGACAACGTGATCTGCTGCAACGATAAAAGAGACCGTGAACTCAACGCACTTGCGAAACTCCAATTGCTTCGGAGCCACGTGTCGATCCCGGCCTCTGCAATATTATAACTTTTTTGTGCGGGAAAACCCATTGTTTGGGAAGTGAGTACATTTCTTGCAAACTGAAGTAACATTGAATTCAAGATGCAAATTCAGACTTCTATCACACTTCATTCTTTTCAAGACTCATAAAATTCCCAGAGAGGGCTGAAAATACAACATTTCAGAAAACACACAAAGTGCCAGATTCCGCATCATTAAGCGGTTCCTGGCACCTTTACCACTCTTTAACTGATGAAGTCCGGATCCCATAAAGAAAGCCACTCTCGACTTGCCTGTACCTGAGTGACTTCTCATTCAATTACGGCTAACCACTTTGTGAAGGGGTTGCTCCTTGTTCATTTATAGTATAGTAATAATAACATATAATTTCAACTTGCGAATTCAAACATCTATCACACTTCATTCTTTTCAAGACTCAAAAAGCTATTCTCAGAATAAAACAGGATATGAAAATTAATTGTACCGATATTCACTGGCTATTCATCAAAAACAGATAAAGTTTTATTGTACTATACCATACTGGATACTATACTTATTCCGAGCAATCGTGTTACAGAGTGGCTGGCCTTCAATTTGTTTAATTAACAGACTGGAGGTGAAGCATATGGATAAGAAATCTTTCGATTTCAAAGACATTATGGCTTTTGCCACATTTGTCTTGTCACTATTGGCTTTCATATTCACGTTTTGTGAATCAAAGTAAATAAGCCGTAAGAAAAACCACTCTATGTTAACTTGGCAGTTTTTCGATGAGTGGTTTCTCCGCTTACTGAATGCCAACCACTTTGTGGGCGGTTGCTCTTTGTTCATCTATAGTATAGCGATAGAGTTATACATCTTCAAGATCAAAAAAGCCCACTTTTGTGGGCTCTTGTTGTTTAGTGTGTTCTGCCTTCTGCAGTATTGATGTCCTTGTCGTTTTCAGCAATTGCTGTGATTGCTGCTTCAATACCTTTGACAATATCAGCCAGTGCCATACTTGGTGTATTGGCACGGTTGATTACCTGTTCCGGGATGAATGGCACGTGCATGAAGCCACCACGTACACCAGGATTTTTCTTTGCCAGTGTATAGAGAACACCATACATCAGATGGTTGCAGACAAATGTGCCAGCAGTGTTGGAAACACTGGCAGGGATGCCTGCATTGCGCATGGATGCGACCATTGCCTTGATTGGCAGTGTTGCAAAGTAAGCAGGTTCACCGTCTTCGAAGATTTTGACATCAATTGGCTGATTGCCTTCGTTGTCCGCAATGCGGGCATCATCGAGGTTGATGGCAACTCTTTCTGGTGTGAGTTCTGCTCTTCCACCTGCCTGACCAATGCAGAGAACTGCATCTGGTTTTACTTCTTCAATTGTCTTTGCGACAACGTCAATGGATTTATGGAAGACGGTAGGTACTTCAATCTTAACGACTTCTACACCATTTACATTGTCACTGACACGTTTGACTGCTTCTGTAGCAGGATTGACTTTGTCTCCACCAAATGGATCAAAACCTGTAAGTAATACTTTCATAATTTCCTCCTTAGAATGCCAGGAAATACATCAGAATGATGTGCAGTACAAGCATTGTTGCTGCAACTGGTACCTGTGCTTTGATAATAGCATATTTGTTCTTTGTTTCCAGTAACGCCGCAGGCATGATGTTAAAGTTCGCTGCCATAGGTGTCATCAGTGTTCCACAGTATCCAGCTGTAAGACCCATTGCACCAACGACTACCGGATCTGCACCCTGGGCAATAAGGAATGGAATACCTACACCAACTGTAATAACAGAGAATGCAGCAAAGCCATTACCCATAATCATGGTAAACAGTGCCATGCCAATACAGTAAACTGCTACGGCAATGAGGTGATTGCCTTCTGGGACGATCATTGTTACGCCACCAGAAATGACAGTACCTACACCTGCTGCTGTAAACAGAGAACCAAGAGCAGCAAGTACCTGTGGAAGGATACCAACTGCACCTACGTTGTCCATGAGTCTTGTGCCGTCTTTAATAGCATAGGAGCCTTTGCAGCGGAAGATGAGGAAAGCAACAATGAGTGCTGCGATTGCAGAAATACCAATGGCGTTGTTTGCACCGATTTCTGTCCAGAATGTTGCGACAAGTACGGCAACAAGGGCAAGGATGAGAGCTGGTACAAGTACTTTGTAACCAAGCTTGTCAGCATTTGCACGTGTTGTCTTTGCTTCAGGTACATCAGACTTGCTCTGTTTGACTTTGCCAAGAGCAGTGCATGCTGCCATGAGCAATACGCAGATACCTGTTATCCATGCCGGGAGATATGGTCCGGCAATGAATGTAAAAGCAAGAATGAACCAGAAGAAGGCTGTGAAGTATTTTTCTTTGAGATCATTGTCTTTTAGTGCCTTGATACCAGTCAGAATGAAGATGAGACCAATAATGCAATAAAAGATTTCAGCTACAACAGTTGCAAGCATTATTTACCTTCCCCCCCTTCCATAGAGTCTGTTGAGATTACGGTCAAACAACAGATTGAAGATTGTTCCAACAACAACTGCTACTACAGCAATCGGAACGGACCACATTGCAATCTGTAATGCATTGACTGTATATCCCTGTTCTGTGAGTGTAGAGACAATCAGAAGTGTACCAGAAGCACCCATGAAGCAGTTCTGGGCAAAGAAGTTACCATAGTTTTCGTTTGCTGCACAAAGACCCTTGATGTCATCTTCTGTCTTTTCATCTACCTTGCCATAACGTGCTTCTGCTGCACCCTGTGCCATTGGATTAATCAATGGACGAATGAACTGTGGATGTCCACCAATACGCAGAGAGAAAGCTGCTGCGATTGTACGAATAACAAGATACAGTGAGAGAACACGACCTGTTGTCGCATTCTTCAATTTGCGGATAAAGTCTGTTGCCTTATCCCTGAGACCATAACGTTCACACATACCGATGACTGGAAGTGTGAGTACAAAAAGAGTTGCTGTACGGTTGGTAATGAACTACCCCAGGGCAAGCCTCAACTGTCCACTGGACAGTTGCCCGGAAGGACAAGCCTTCCGGCTGGGGTATCTTAAAAACCTAGCGGCGATCAC